>NZ_JBSGAI010000009.1:0-241257 GCF_053600695.1 Amycolatopsis sp. NPDC005003
GTGCCTCGAGCGTGTGAAAACCATAATCAGATCCCTGACCCCCGCCCCGCGGGGGGCCAGGCCCGCGCCGGACGTCCCCCGCGGCGTTCCCGACGAAAGTCGCGCGGCGGGTGCGGCAAGATCGCGGGCATGCGTGTCGTGCTGCTGGTGCTCGCCCTGCTGGTTTCGCTCGCGGTCCCGGCTTCGGCGGGGGAGCGCCCGCTCGCGTGGAAGCTGAAACCCACCGGCGTCACCGCGCAGTTCCGCGGCCTGTCCGCGGTCAGCGCCCGGGTCGCGTGGGTGAGCGGCACGCAGGGCACCGTCCTGCGCACGGTCGACGGCGGGGCCACCTGGAAGCCCGTGGGCCCGCCGGGGACCGAGACGCTGCAGTTCCGCGACATCGAGGCCTTCGACGCCGAGCACGCCGTGACCCTTTCCATCGGGCCAGGCGCGGACTCCCGCGTCTACCGGACCGACGACGGCGGCGCGCACTGGCGCCAGACGTTCCAGAACACCGACGCGGCCGCGTTCTACGACTGCCTCGCCTTCTTCGACCCCTGGCGCGGCCTGGCGATGAGCGACCCGGTCGACGGCCGGTTCCGGGTGCAGGCCACCTTCGACGGCGGCCGCAGCTGGCGGCCGGTGCCCGACAGCGGCTTCCCGCCCGCGCTGCCCGGCGAGGCCGGGTTCGCGGCCAGCGGCCAGTGCATCACCACGGCGGGGCCGTTCGACGCCTGGCTCGCGACGGGTGGCGGCGCGACCGCCCGCGTCCTGCACTCCGGCGACGGCGGCCGGCATTGGACGGCGTCGGACACGCCGTTGCCGAGCAGCCCGTCGGCGGGCGTGTTCGCGCTGGCCTTCCGCTCGCCGTCCCAGGGCGTCGCGATCGGCGGCGACTTCGCGAACCCGACGGCGCCCGGCCCGGCCGTGGCGCTCACCCGCGACCGCGGCCGCACCTGGACGACCCCGGCGCAGTACCCGGCCGGCTACCGCTCCGGCCTGGCCTGGCGCGGTGGCACGGTGCTGGCGGTCGGCCCGGGCGGCAGCGACTACAGCCCGGACGGCGGACGGCACTGGACCTCGTTCGACACGGGCAGCTTCGACAGCGTGGACTGCGCCGGGGCCGCCTGCTGGGCCAGCGGCGCCCAAGGCCGGGTGGCGCGCCTGGGCTAGAGGACCTGGCCGGTGGGCCGGACCAGGATCTCGTTGACGTCGACCGTGGGCGGCTGCTGCAGGGCGTAGAGCACCGCGCGGGCGATGTCGTCCGGCTCCAGCTTCGGCTTCGTGCGCTGCTCGTCGCTGAGGATGTCGGTGTCGGTGATGCCCGGGTTGATCAGCGTGACCCGCACCCCGGTGCCGACGGCCTCCTCGCGGATCGCGCCCGCCATGCCGGTGACGGCCCACTTCGTCGCGGAGTAGAGGCTCGCGTTGCGGATGTAGCGGCCGGCCACCGAGCCGGTGATGAGCAGGTGGCCGGAGGTGTCCTTGAGCGCGGGGAGGACGGCCCGGGCAGTGTAGGCGGCGCCCAGGACGTTCGTGCGGACCATGGGCTCCCACGCCGTGGGGTCGGGGTCGTCGTCGCCGAAGAACGAGGTCCCGACCCCGATCCCGGCGTTGGCGAAGGCGGCGTCGAGCCGTCCGAACTTCTCGACGGTCTCGGCAACGGCCCCGGAGATGCCCGGCCAGTCGGCGACATCGGCGGCGAGGGCGATGGCCCGGTCTTCGCCGAGTTCGGCGGCCAGGGCGGCGACGGACTCGGCCTTGCGGGCGACGAGGGCGACCTTGAACCCGGAGGCGGCGGCCAGGCGTGCGGTGGCGGCGCCCAGACCGCGGGAGGCGCCGGTGACGAGGAGAACGCGATCATCCATGCCCTCCAGGCTAGGGAGTCAGCACGAGCCGGCCACGCAGCCCGCCCGCGGCGAGCCGCTCGTGCGCGTCGGCCGCGCGGGCGAGGGGCAGCACGCCGGCCACGCGCGGCGGGAGGCTCCGGGCCAGCTCGGCGAGCCGCTCGCCGTCCGCGCGGATCCAGACGTGCCGCACGCGGATCCCGCGCAGGGGGATCGGGGCGGCGCCCGCGGCGAAGGCCACGAACTCGCCGCCGCCGCGAACCGCGTCGAGGGCGTCCAGGCCGAGGAGGGCGGTGTCGAGCGCCGCGTCCACCCCGCCCGGGACCACCGCGCGCACCCGGTCGCCCAGCGCCGGGCCGCGGGGCACGAACTCGTCCGCGCCGAACGCCCGGACCTGCGCTTCGTCGGCTTCGGAGGCCGCCGCCACGACCCGCAGCTTCCGGGCGTGCGCCAGGGCCACGGCGTACCCGCCGACCGCGCCCGCCGCCCCGGTCACCAGCACGGTGCCCGCGGTCTCCACCGGATCCAGGGCCTGGGCGGCGGTCAGCGCGTTCAACGGCAGGGTGGCGGCTTCGACCGGCGACACGCCCGGCGGCGCCGGGGCTATGGCCGAGGCGTCCAGCACGATCTGCTCGGCATAGGCGCCGAGCGGCGTGGCGATCCGGTCGCGCAGACCGATCACTGCATCGCCCACCCGGAACCGGGCGCGCTCGCCGGCTCCGGCCGGCGCCTCCGCGCGGCCCGCGTCCTCGCCGATCGCCTCGATCTCGCCGGCGACGTCCCAGCCCAGGCCGAGCACCTCCCGCGGCGGGATCACCCCGGCCTCGGTCAGCGCGCCACTGCGGGTCGCCAGGTCCACCGGGTTCACCGCGGCCGCCGCCACCCGGATCCGCACCTGCCCCGGACCCGGTTCCGGCACCGGGACCTCGGCGAACTCCAGCACTTCCGGTCCGCCGAACCGGCGGATCACCATCGCACGCATCCGAACCTCCTTCCCCGCGAACGTAGGGGGAGTTACTCTCCATCGGGAAGTACGCACTCGCAGGTGCCTACCCGACGAGGAGGTTCGCCCGGTGTCCACGCGCACGGCGGAACAGCGGCGGCACGCCGAAAAGGCCGCCTACGACGCCTACCTGGCCGCGTGCCCGACCCGGAAGCTGCTCGACGAGATCGCCGGCAAGTGGGTCAGCCTGATCCTGGTCGCTCTCGGTGACGGGCCGCAGCGCTACAGCGACCTTTCGCGGCGCATCGCCGGGGTCAGCCAGAAGATGCTCACCCAGACCCTGCGGGTGCTCGAGCGGGACGGTCTCGTCACCCGCGAGGTCACCCCGGCGGTCCCCGTCCGCGTCGACTATTCCCTTACGCCGCTGGGGGAATCGCTGCGGGCGCTGATGGCCGGGTTCAAGGACTGGGCCGAGGCCAACTTCGAAGCCGTCGACGCGGCCCGTGCCGATTACGACGCGCGCACCCCGGACCTCACGATCGGGCCGGGCGGCGCGGGCTAGGCTCTACCGGGTGTCCACCGCACGCGCCGAACGGCTGGTCAATCTGGTGCTGGCCCTGTTGTCCACCCGGCAGTACCTCACTGCCGAGAAGATCCGCGGCATCGTGCCCGGGTACGGCGACGCGACCAGCGACGACGCCTACTTCCGGATGTTCGAACGGGACAAGACCGAGCTGCGCGAACTCGGCATCCCCCTGGAGACCGGCCGCAACGGCGCGTTCGACGCCATCGAGGGCTACCGCATCGCCCGCCGCGACTACGAACTCGGCGAGATCGACCTCGCCCCCGACGAAGCCGCCGCCGTCGCGCTGGCCTCGCGGCTGTGGGACTCCCCGGAGCTGACCGGCCAGGCGCAGGGCGCGCTCGTGAAGCTGCGCGCCGCCGGCCTCGAGGTCGACGACCAGGCGCCCACCGTGGTCGAGCCGCGTGTGCGCGCCGAACCGGCGTTCGGGCCGCTGCTGGCCGCGGTCCAGAACGGCCAGGCCGTGCGCTTCGAATACCGCCGCAGCGGCTCCCCGGAACGGATCATGCGCACCCTGGAACCCTGGGGCGTGGTGTCGTGGCGGGCCCGCTGGTACGTCGTCGGGCACGACCGCGACCGCGGCGCCACCCGCTGCTTCCGGCTCTCCCGCGTCACCGGGCAGGTCCGCACCGCCGGCAAGCCCGGCGAGGTCCGCCGCCCCGAGGGGGTCAACCTGCTCAAGCTCGTCACGGCCACGGTCGACAGCGAGCCGGCGCCGGTCACCACCGCCCGGGTCTGGGTCGCCGACGGCCGCGCGGCCGGGGTCCGCCGCCGCGGCACCGTGGTCGGCCGTGCCACGGTCGACGGCGAAGAGGGCGACCTCGTGGAGATCGGCCTGCTCTACCCGGAGTCCGCCGCCGACTGGATCAGCGCGCAGGGCCCGGACGTCGTCGTGTTCGAACCCGACGTGCTGGCCAAGAGCGTCCAGGACCGGCTGGAAGCCGTCGTCGCCCGGCAGGGGAGCGCGCGGTGAGCGGGTCCACCGACCGGATGCCGCGGCTGCTCGCGCTCGTGCCGTACCTGCTGGCGCGCCCGGGCATCCGCATCGACGACGCGGCGCAGGACTTCGACGTCAGCCCGAAGCAGCTGCGCAAGGACCTCGAGCTGCTCTGGATGTGCGGGCTGCCCGGCTACGGCCCCGGCGACCTGATCGACCTGTCCTTCGAGGGCAACACGATCGTGGTCACCCACGACGCCGGGATGAGCCGCCCGCTGCGCCTGACCGGCGGCGAGGCGACCGCGCTGCTGGTGGCGCTGCGGGCGCTGGCCGAGACGCCGGGCGTGGTCGACGGCGACGCCGTCCGCCGCTCCATCGCCAAGATCGAGGCCGCCGCCGGGCAGGCCCAGCCGGCCGGCGTGGTCGTCGGCGGGGGAGTGCGCGAGGGCAAGAAGACCGCGCGGACCCGCGAGGAGGTCGCCCGGGCGCTGCAGGGCGGGCGCGCGCTGCGGATCCGCTACTACACCGCCTCGAAGGACCAGATCACCGAGCGCACGGTCGACCCGATGCGGCTGCTGATCGTCCAGGCGGTCGGCTACCTCGAGGCCTGGTGCCGCCGCGCCGAGGGCGTCCGGCTGTTCCGGCTCGACCGGATCGACGAGCTGACCGTCCTCGACGAGCCGTCGCGGCCACCCGCGCACGCCCACCCCACCGACATCTCCGACGGTGTCTTTCGCGAGCGTCCCGACCAACGGGAGGCCGTCCTGGTCCTCGACCCGGACGCACGCTGGGTAGCCGAGTACTACCCGTGCGAGGAGCTCGACGAGCTCGACGGCGGCCGGCTGCGGATCCGGATGCGCTACGCCGACCAGTCGTGGATGGTGCGCCTCGTGCTGGGCCTGGGCGGGGAAGCGCTGGTGGAGAGCCCGGCCGACCTCGCGTCCGACGTCGGTCGCCGGGCCGCCGACGCCGTGGCCCGAGCCCGTCACCTTCCGTCAACCTGCGACCACTAGGCTGACGGCGTGCCGTACCTGCCCACCGCCGTGCTCATCGCACTCGGCCTCGTCGTCCTCGTGGTCCTGCTGGTGCGGACCGTCAAGGTCTTGCGTGCCTTCCGGCAAACCACAAGCATGGTGGTGACGAACACCCAGGACCGGGCGGGGCTCGTCCGTGCCCGGGCGGCGGGGTTGCGCGTCGCGTTCGCGCAGCGCCGCCACAAAGCGGAAAACCAGTAACATCCCTACCAGACGCAGATAGGAGGCCACCATGCTGAACGGATTGCAGCCGTGGCATTTGATCATCTTGGTGCTCGTCGTCGTGCTGCTGTTCGGGGCCAAGAGGCTTCCCGACGCGGCCCGGTCCATCGGCAAGTCCATGAAGATCTTCAAGGCCGAGACCAAGGACCTCACCGGCGAGAAGGCCGCGGCGCACGAAGACGCCGAGCCCGCCGAGACGAAGCAGCTCCCGGCCACGCCCGCTTCGACCGACCAGCAGGTCGCCGACCTGCAGCGTCAGCTCGACGAGCTGAAGAAGCAGCAGGCGGCCGAGCAGCCGCAGAAGAACGTCAGCTGAGCCGCTCCGGCCCCACCCGGTCCCCCGTCCACGGAGCGCGCCGAACCCGGCGCGCTCCGGCGGACTCCGACGAGAACGGAACAACCCGTGGCGGAATCCGCCTCCGGAAACGGTGACAGCCGCCGGTCGAAGCGGCGCAAGCGCAGCCGTCGCACCAACCCCGACGGCACGATGACGCTCATCGAGCACATCTACGAGTTCCGCCGCCGCCTCGGCTTCGCCCTGCTCGCGGTGGTGGTCGGCGGGATCTTCGGGTTCATCTGGTTCGGCACCAACATCGGGCCGATCCCGTCGCTCGGCGACCTCGTCAAGGACCCGTACTGCGCCATCCCGCCGAGCCGGCGGCTCGACAGCGCCGAAGGGTGCCGGCTGCTGCAGACCGTGCCGTTCGAAGCGTTCATGACGCAGCTGAAGGTCGGCATCGCGGCCGGGGCCGTGCTGCTCTCGCCGGCCTGGCTGTACCAGCTCTGGGCGTTCATCGCGCCCGGCCTGTACAGCAAGGAGCGCAAGTACGCGCTGACCTTCGTCGCGTTCGCGTCGGTGCTGTTCGCCGCGGGCGCCGTGCTCGCCTACATCCTCTTCCCGCACGCCCTGCAGCTGCTGATGGGCTTCGGGCAGGACGCGTTCGTCACCGCGCTGACCGCGGACAAGTACATCTCGTTCCTGCTGTCGCTGCTGATCATCTTCGGCATCAGCTTCGAGCTCCCGCTGCTGGTGGTGATGCTCAACCGCGTCGGCGTGGTCAAGTACGTGCAGCTGAAGAAGTGGCGCCGCGGCATCGTGTTCGCGCTGTTCGTCTTCGCCGCCTTCGCCACCCCGGGCTCCGACCCGTTCTCCATGCTCGGCCTCGCCGGCGCGCTCACCGTGCTGTTCGAGATCGCCGTGCAGATGGCCCGCTTCCACGACCGCAAGCTCGAGAAGGCCCGCGGGGACGAGGGCTGGGATCAGCTCGCCGACGACGAAGCCGCGCCGTTCGACTACACGCCGAGCACCATCGACGACGAGCCGTCCGCCCCGACCGCCTCCGGTGGCCGCTCGAGCACCGACGACGTCACCTAGTGGGGCTCCACGCCGCGCTCGCCGTGCACCCGGCCTCGGGGCACGGCGCCGCCGCCCGGATCGCGGACACCGTCGCCGAGCGGCTGCGCGCCGCCGTGGACCGGCTCGACGTCCTGGTCGCCAACTCCGTCGAGGAGTCCCGCGCGCTGATGCGGTCGTCGCACGCGGCCGGGCTGGACGTCCTGATCGTGCTCGGCGGCGACGGCGCCGCGCACCAGGGTGTCCAGTTCTGCGCGAACAACGACGTCGCGCTCGGCCTGGTCCCGGCCGGCACCGGCAACGACTTCGCCCGCGCCCTCGGCGTTCCCGGCGAGCCGCTCCCGGCGGTCGACGCGCTGGTCGCGGCCCTGGGCTCGGGCGCCCGCCGCCGGATCGACCTCGGCCGCGCGGGCGACGCCTGGTTCGCCACGGTGCTGTGCGCGGGCTTCGACGCGAGCGTCAACGAACGAGCCAACCGGATGCGCTGGCCATCCGGCCCGCGCCGCTACGACCTGGCGATCCTGGCCGAGCTGGCCTCGTTCCGGTCCCGCCCGGTGGTCGTCGACACCGGCACGGGCCGCCTGGAGCTCGAAGCGACCCTGGTGGCGATCGGCAACACCCGCTTCTACGGCGGCGGCGTCCCGATCTGCCCGACGGCCGATCCCGAGGACGGCGTCTTCGACGTCACGATCATCGGCCACACCACCCGCCGCGGCCTGATCCGCATGCTCCCGGGCCTGCGCACGGGCAACCACGTGACCCACCCGGCGGTCCGCACGCTGCGCGCCCGCGCGGTGACCTTGGCCGGCAACACCTGGCCGGCCTACGCGGACGGGGAACCGCAGGGCACGGTCCCGATGACGGCCACCTGCGTTCCCGGTGCCCTCACCGTCCTGGCCTAACGGTCGTAGCCGCCCGCTCGGGCCACCAGGTGCCGGAAGTGCGCCGGCGTCAGCAAGCGGCCCGAGTCGGTGAAGTAGACGCCGCCGCAGCGGTGGCAGAACCAGCCCTGCTCCCACACCTGCCGCGCCGCCGGGACCCCGCGCCGCTGCCTCCGGTGCGCCCGCACCCGGCGCACGTACAGCCAGACCAGCACCCCGGCCGCGACGTAGACGCACACCGACGGCAGCGAGATCAACGCGACACCCAGCACCTTCGACGCCACCCCGCCCGGCGGCGGATCGCCCACCGCCGAGAACGGCAGCAGGAGGAAACAGCTGCCCACCACGGCCAGCACGATCGCGGCCGCCAGCAGGCCGCCGCCCCGGCGTGGGGGAGGGAAGGGGTCGAGCGCGCGGGCGACCGCGGTCACCGACACGCCGCTCACCTGGCTGCTCGTGACGACGACGCCGGCACCGGCCGGCACCGCGACCACCGGCCCCTGGCCGCGGTGGAACGAGTGGCCGCCCTGGTACGCCGCGGGCACGTGCTGCACCTGGTCCAGCAGGCCACAGCTCGGGCACGGTCCGGTCATGCCCGCTCCGACGCGCCCGGAGCCGCACCGGTTCCGCGGTCCCTCCCGGTGTATAACGACCTATACCGCGGGTCGATGCACGCAACGTGCGGACTGTCGGTGGGGTGTGAAACCCTGACGAGGTGGCCAGTAGCCCTTCTCCGTCCCCGGCCGAGGCCTATGCGGCCTCCGCGCGCCGCGGGAAGTACGCCCAGCTGACGCGCTTCGCCGCGGAGGTGTCCTTCGAGTTCGACCAGTTTCAGATCCGGGGGTGCGAGGCCCTCGAAGACGGCCACGGCGTGCTGGTCTGCGCGCCCACCGGCGCGGGCAAGACCGTGGTCGGCGAGTTCGCCGTGCACCTGGCGCTCGCCGAGGGCCGCAAGTGCTTCTACACGACGCCCATCAAGGCGCTGTCGAACCAGAAGTACGCCGACCTCGTCGCCCGCTACGGCACCGACGCCGTCGGCCTGCTGACCGGGGACACTTCGATCAACGGCAACGCGCAGGTGGTGGTGATGACCACCGAGGTGCTGCGCAACATGCTCTACGCCGGCTCGTCCACGATCACCGACCTCGGTTACGTCGTGATGGACGAGGTCCACTACCTCGCCGACCGGTTCCGGGGCGCGGTGTGGGAAGAGGTGATCCTGCACCTGCCGGAGTACGTCCGCGTGGTGGGGCTGTCGGCGACGGTCAGCAACGCCGAGGAGTTCGGCGAGTGGCTGGTGGAGGTCCGGGGCGACACGACGGTCGTCGTCGACGAGCACCGGCCGGTGCCGCTCTGGCAGCACATGCTGGTGGGGAACCGGCTGCTCGACCTGTTCGCCGGCGACGACGTGCACGCGCCGAACGCCGAGCTGCGGATCAACCCGACCCTGCTGCGGCGGACCGAGGAGATCGGCCGCCAGTACGCGCCGGCCGGGTTCCGGGGGCCGCGGGGCCGGCGGGGCGCGCCGCCGCGGATGCCGCGGTTCCGGCCGCCGTCGCGGGTCGACGTGGTCGAGCAGCTGGACCGGGCCGGGTTGCTGCCGGCGATCGTGTTCATCTTTTCGCGCGCCGGTTGTGACGCGGCGGTGGCGCAGTGCGTCCGGTCGGGCCTGCGGCTGAACGGACCCGGCGAAGTCGAGGAGATCCGGCGGGTCATCGAGGAGCGCACCGCGGACCTGCCCGAGGGCGACCTGGGCGTGCTGGGTTACTGGGAGTGGCGGGAGGCCCTGGAGCGCGGGATCGCCGGGCACCACGCGGGGCTGCTGCCGGCGTTCAAGGAGACCGTCGAGGAGCTGTTCGTCCGCGGGCTGGTGAAGGTCGTGTTCGCGACCGAGACCCTGGCGCTGGGGATCAACATGCCGGCGCGCACGGTCGTGCTCGAGCGGCTGGTGAAGTACAACGGCGAGGCGCACGTCGATCTGACGCCGGGGGAGTACACGCAGCTCACCGGGCGGGCCGGGCGGCGCGGCATCGACGTGGAGGGGCACGCGGTCGTCGCGTGGCAGCCGGGGGTGGACCCGAAGCAGGTGGCCGGGCTGGCCTCGACGCGGACCTATCCGCTGCGGTCGTCGTTCCGGCCGGGCTACAACATGGCGGTCAACCTGGTGGCGCAGGTCGGTGCGGCCGAGGCGCGGGAGCTGCTGGAGCAGTCGTTCGCGCAGTTCCAGGCCGACCG
Source organism: Amycolatopsis sp. NPDC005003 (assembly GCF_053600695.1). NCBI lineage: Bacteria > Bacillati > Actinomycetota > Actinomycetes > Pseudonocardiales > Pseudonocardiaceae > Amycolatopsis > Amycolatopsis sp. NPDC005003. The sequence goes on from NZ_JBSGAI010000009.1 coordinate 10,016, forward strand.
GTCGGTGGTGGGGACCGCGCGCCGGATCGAGCGGAACAAGGAGGCCCTGAAGGGGTACACGGCCGCGGTGACCGGCGATTTCGACGAGATGCTGGAGTACGTCGAGCTGCGGGCGAAGATTTCGGCGCGGGAGAAGGCGTTGTCGCGGCAGAGCACCGCGGCGCGGCGGGCCGGCACGGCGGAGTCGTTGGAGAAGCTGCGCAAGGGTGACGTCATCGCGGTGCCGGCGGGGCGGCGGGCCGGGCTGGCCGTGGTGGTCGATCCGGGGCTGGACCCGATCCGGGAGCCGCGTCCGGTGGTGGTGACCGAGGACCGGTGGTCGGGGCCGTTGTCGGTGGCGGACTTCCCGTCGCCGGTGGAGGCGCTGGGGCGGATCAGGCTGCCCAAGCACGTCGAGCTGCGGTCGCCGCGGACGCGCCGGGACATCGCCTCGACGCTGCGGAACTCGGGGATTTCGTTGCCGGGGCGGCAGAAGCGGGGTTCGGGGGCGAACGAGGACGGGGAGCTGGCGGCGTTGCGGCGGGCGCTGCGGGCGCACCCGTGTCACGGGCTGGCCGAGCGGGAGGCGAACCTGCGCTGGGTCGAGCGGTACCAGCGACTGGCCGCCGAGACGCAGCAGCTGGAGCGGAAGGTCGCGGCGACGACGCACTCGCTGGCGCGGGCGTTCGACCGGATTTTGGCCTTGCTGGGTGAGCGGGGCTATTTGGCAGTGGCGCGAAGCGCCTCCGTTGAGGGTGGTGGCGGGGGCATGGATGGATTGGGGCCGGAGTCGGCCGGGGACGGGGAAGACCGCGTCACCGAGGACGGGCGGCGGCTGACGCGGCTCTACAGCGAGTCGGATCTGCTGGCCGCGGAGTGCATCCGGCACGGGGTGTGGCGGAAGCTCAACGCGGCCGAGCTGGCCGCGGTCGTGTCGACGCTGGTGTTCGAGGCTCGCCGGGACACCGCGGGGGAGCCGCGGCTGCCGGGCGGGGCGGTGCCCGAGGCGTGGCAGGAGACGGCGCGGCTGTGGGTGGAGCTGACCGAGGACGAGCGGCGGCACCGGCTCGACCGGACCCGGGAGCCCGACGCCGGGTTCGCGTGGCCGGTTTACCGCTGGGCTCGTGGCGAATCCCTGGAGAAGGTCCTCACCGCGGCCGAGGCGAACGGTCAGGAGCTGTCGGCCGGTGACTTCGTGCGCTGGTCGCGGCAGGTGATCGACCTGCTCGACCAGGTCCGGGACGTGCTGGGCAAGGCGGATCCGGTGGGGGCGACGGCGGCCGAGGCGGTGAAGGCGCTCCGCCGCGGAGTCGTGGCCGCGGGGGCGGCGTGAACTCGGTGTCAGCCCAGCTCGGCGGCCGGGTGACCGGTGAGCGTGGACACGTGTGCTCGGGTCCGACCTGTGGTTGGATCGCCTGCGACACCGTGTATGCGCGGCTTGCCGGTGTTTCGGGGTGGACAGCGAGATGAATGAAGCAGGCGGAGGCAGACGATGAGCACGCCGTATGGCGGCAACGACCCACAGCAGCCCCAGTACGGGCAGCAGCCGGGCGGCGCGTACCCGCCGAGCGGCTCGCAGGAACAGCCGCAGTGGGGGCAGCCGCAGCAGCCTTCTTACGACCCGAACCAGCAGCAGCAATGGGGCCAGCCGCAGCAGCCCCAGCAGTGGGGGCAGCAGCCGGGCGGGTACACCCCGCCGCAGCAGCCGCAGTGGGGCCAGCAGCCGCCGCCCTACGGGCAGCAGCCCGGTGGTGGGTACCCGCAGAGCGGGCCGCAGGCGCAGCCGCAGTACGGGCAGCAGCCGGGTGGCCAGTACGACTACGGCCAGCAGTTCCCCGGCACGGCCGCGCCGGAGGCGGAGAAGCCGGCGAAGTCGAAGAAGGGCCTGCTGATCGGCGTGGTCGCGGCGATCGTGGTCGTCGCCGCGTTCCTGGTGCTCGGGTTCGTCGCGCCCGGGTTCCTGAAGACGCAGGTCTTCAACAACACCCAGATGCAGACCGACGTGCAGAAGCTGCTGACCGAGACCTACAAGATCGACGGCGTCACCGGTGTCACCTGCCCCGCCGAGCAGAAGGTGGAGGACGGGGCGAAGTTCGAGTGCACCGCCACCATCGCCGGGAAGCCGCAGCAGGTGCCGATCACGGTGAAGGGCACCGGCGGCAACTACGAGGTTTCCCCGCCCGTCGCCAAGTAGCGTGCCCGAGGCCCGGCCGCCGGCGTATTCCGGTGGCCGGGCCTCGGCGTTTCCGGAGATGATCCGGGCATGAGCGACTTCGAGATCCGGACGCTGGACGACGGCGAACACCGGGCGGCCAGCGAGCTGTTCCGCGCGACCATGCACTTCCCGCCGTCCGACGATGCCGAATGGGTGTACGCGGCGCGCTACTACCAGCCCGGGGGCACGCTCGGGGCGTTCGACCCGGAACTCGTCGGGACCGCGCGGTCCTTCGACGCCGAGCTGACCGTGCCCGGCGGGGCGCGGCTGCCGATGGTGGGGGTCACTTCGGTGGGGGTCCGGGCCGATCGCACCCGGCGCGGCATCCTGCGTGCGCTGTTGACGACGCAGCTGGAGGACTTCGCCGCGCGCGGCGTGGTGTTCGCGAACCTGCTGGCGTCGGAGGCGGGGATCTACGGCAGGTTCGGGTACGGGCTGGCGACGCGCGCCCGCACCTACAGCGTCGACCGGCACCGGGCCCGGGTGCGGCCGGACGCCCCGGTGGGCGGTGAGCTGGAGCTGCTGGACCTCGACCGGGCGCTCGAGGTCTGTCCCGGCGTGTACGAGGGGCTCGAGCAGCGGCCGGGGATGATGACCCGGCCCGAGGTGCTGTGGCGGCTCTACGAGATGCAGCTGCGGCGGCACGCGACGCCGGCGAAGGCGGTCGTGCACCACGGCCCCGGCGGGCCGGACGGGTTCGCGATCTACCACGTCGGCGGCGCGATGGCCCCGCCGTGGACGAAGAGCCTGGAGGTCGACGACCTGTTCGCCGGCTCGCCGGCGGCGTTCGCCGGGTTGTGGCGGTTCCTGCTCGGCGTGGACCTGGTGGACCGGGTCGTCGCCGAATCGCGGCCGCTGGACGAGCCGATCGAGCTGCTGCTCGCCGACCACCGCCGGGGCAACGTCGACCACGTCGGGGACGAGCACTGGATCCGGCTGGTCGACGTCCCGCGGGCACTGGCCGCGCGGGAGTACGGGCACGCCGAGCCGGTGGTCGTCGAGGTGACCGATCCGCTGCTGCCGGGCAACAGCGGCAGCTACCTGATCACCCCGGACGGCGCCGAGCGCACGGACCGGCCGGCGGGGCTGCGCCTGGACGTCACCACGCTGGCGATGGTCTACCTGGGCACCTGGCGGGCTTCGGCGCTGGCCGAGGTGGGGCGGATCGAGGTCCGCGACCCGGCTGCGCCGCCGGCGGCGGACCTGCTGTTCGGCACCCGGGTGGCGGCCTGGAGCGGCAGCCACTTCTGAGCGGCGTGGCCGGGTGACCGGAAAACGGCGTGCCAGGCCCGGCGGCGGGCGGCAGGATCGGGGAGATGACCGCCTTCGACGTCCGTCCGATCACCGAGGAAGAGCGGCGCAGCACGTTCGACGTGCTGCGCCGCGCGTTGCACACCCAGCGCGTCACCGACGAGCGCTGGGCCCGGGTCGGGGAATCCTGGCCGGCCGCGCACAAGTTCGGCGCGTTCGAGGGCGGGAGCCCGATCGGGATCGTCAGTGCTTTCGACACCGAGATCGCCGTCCCGGGCGGGCGGACGCTGCCGGTGGCCGCGGTGGAGGGCGTCGGCGTCCGCGCCGACCGGACCCGCCGCGGGGTGCTGAGCGCGATGATGGCCGTGCAGCTGGCCGACTTCGCCGGGCGGGGTTTGCCGCTGGCCGTCCTGCACGCCAGCGAGCCCACCATCTACGGGCGGTTCGGCTACGGGTCGGCGGCGCTGGGCAAGACCCTGCGGGTGGAGCGGCCGGCGGCCCGGCTGCACGAGCGCGTGGCGGCCGGTGGGGACGTCCGGCTGCTCTCGCCGGAGGAGGCGGTGAAGGAGATTCCCGGGCTGTACCGGCGGATCGGGCTGCACCGGCCGGGCATGATCGCGCGTCCGCAGCTGTGGTGGCCGATCTCGCACAACCGGCCGGTGAGCGAGGGCGAGTTTCTCGTCGTGGTCCACAGTGGACCGGATGGTGACGACGGTTTCGCCGTGTACGGCACGATCGGCCGCCGGGTCTTCGAGGCACCCGACCGCGGGGCCGCGCTGGAGGTCCACGACCTGCACGCCGCCGGCCCGGAGGCGCGGGCCGCGCTCTGGCGGTACCTGCTGTCGGTGGACCTGGTCTCGGAGGTGCGCGCCCGCCACCGCCCGGTCGACGAGCCGCTCGCCCTGATGCTCACCGATCACCGCCACGCGGCGACCGCCGCCGTCGAGGACGACCTGTGGCTGCGGCCGGTCGACGTCGAGGCCGCGCTCGCCGCCCGCACCTACCGCGCGGCCGGCCCGGTGGTGCTCGCGGTGACCGACCGGCAGCTGCCGGCCAACACCGGGCACTACGAAGTCGGCCCGGACGGCGCCCGCCGCACCGGCGCCGCCGCGGACCTGGCCCTCGACGTCGACACCCTCGGCATGCTCTACCTCGGGCAGTGGCGGGCGACGACCCTGGCGGAGGCGGGCCGCATCGCCGCCGCTGACCCGGCGGCGCTCGGGCGGGCCGACGAGCTGTTCACCACCACGGCCGCGCCGTGGTGCGGCACCCACTTCTAGGCGCCGGGCAGGGCCTTGAGCAGCCGTTCGACGGAGTTGCCGAGGTTCCACCGTTCGGCCAGCTCGGCGACCCGCTCGGGGTCGGCGGGTGTCGCGGGGACGGTGTCGGGGCGGGACTGCTCGACCGGCGCGTCGACCGCCACCCGGACCACGGTCGGGGCGACGGCGAGGTAGTCCGCCGCTTCCTTCAGCCGCAGCCGCGTCTTGAGCGGGAGCGCGGAGTCGCCGGCCTCGCTCGCCTTCACGAGGGCTTCGAGTGAGCCGAACTGCGTGATCAGCTTCGCGGCGGTCTTCTCGCCGATGCCGGCGACGCCGGGCAGCCCGTCGGACGGGTCGCCGCGCAGGGCGGCCATGTCCGCGTAGGCCGGTCCGGCGGTTTCGCGCGGCAGGCTGTAGCGCTCGGCGATCTCGGCGGGCCCCAGCACCTCGGCCTTGGCCCAGCCCTTGCCGACGTAGATGACCGAGGCGGGCGTGGGCTCGGTGCGCACGAGCTGGAAGAGGTCCCGGTCGCCGGTGATCACTTCGACGGGGTCGGCCTTCTCCCGGGTCGCCAGCGCGCCGATGACGTCGTCGGCCTCGTAGCCGGCGGCTTCGGCGGTGGCGAACCCGAACGCTTCGAGCAGGTCGAGGATGATCGGCACCTGCGGGGTGAGCGTGTCGGGCACCTCTTCGACGTCCGGGCCGCTGCCGGTCTCCTCGGCCACCCGGTGCGCCTTGTAGCTGGGCAGCAGGTCGGTGCGGAACTTCGGCCGCCAGTCGGCGTCCAGGCAGCAGACGAGCCGCGCCGGGCGCCGGTCGGTGAGAATCCGCGCGATCGTGTCGGCGAACCCGCGCACGGCGTTGACCTGCGTCCCGTCGGCGGCGCGCATCGAGTCGGGCAGGGCGAAGAAGGAGCGGAAGTACAGGCTCGCGGAGTCGAGCAGGGCAAGGGATCCGGTCACCCGCACAGCCTGCCATGACCGGGGCCCGCAGGAGGGGCAGGCCACGCGGCGCGGTTGCCGGGGAGTGCGGTCCGGGCTCGCCACGAAGACCGTGGTTGACCGGGGCCGGCCTTCCGTGGCACCCGGAATTGTCGGTGGTGGCCGGTAGCGTGGAAAACGGGGGGCGCCCCCGCGGGCGAGGGCGGCTTTCGACGGCTGCTGGGCTGGACGGGAACTGGTCTGGGGTGCCCCGCGGGCCGGGGCGGCTCCCCGGCGGCTGCTGGGGTTGAACCGTGGCTGGTCCGGGGCGCGCAGGGGCCGGGCGGTTCCCGGCGGGCCCTGGGCTGAACTGGTCCAGGGTGGGCGGGCCAAGGCGGCTTCCCGGCGCCCCGCTGGTCCAAGCCGCCCTCGCGGGCGAGGGCGGCTCCCGGCTGCTGGGGCTGAACCGGACCTGGGCCGGGGCGCCCGGGCCAGGGCGGCTCCCCGGCGCCCGCTGGAACTGATCCGGGCCGCCCGCGGGCCAGGGCGGCTCCGGGTCGGGGGAGCTGGGTCACCCGGCCCGGCATGTCGCGGCCCCGGGCGCGGTCCCCTCGCCCGCCGCCCCACTAGGCTCGGCCTCATGTCGCGCCGATCCCTTCACACGCCCGCTCCCGATGCCGCCGCCCTCCGGGCGCGGCTGGACCGTGCCCGCGCTGCCGCGGCCGCCGCGGGCACCGATGCCCTGCTGATCGCGCCCGGCTCCGACCTGCGGTACCTGCTCGGGCAGGCCGGCGGCTCGTTCGAGCGGCTCACCACCCTCGTCGTCCCCGCCGACGGCACCCCCGCGCTCGTCGTGCCGAAGCTCGAGGCGCCCGGGTACGCCGATGTCCCCACCGACGAACTCGGCGTCGAGCTGCTGACCTGGGTCGACGGCGACGACCCGTACAAGCTCGTCTCGGACCGGCTCGGCAAGCCCGGCCGGGTCGCCGTCAGCGACTTCACCCCCGCGCTGCACGTCCTCGCGCTGCGGGCCGCGCTCGGGGACGCCGAGCAGACCCTCGCCGGGCCGGTCGTGCGGGAGCTGCGGATGCGCAAGGACGCCGCCGAGATCGCGTCGCTGCGCGAGGCCGGCGCGGCGATCGACCGGGTGCACGCCCGCGTCCACGAGTGGCTGCGGCCGGGCCGCACCGAGGCCGAGGTCGGCGCCGACATCGCCGCGGCCATCGTCGAGGAGGGGCACGTCCAGGCGGACTTCGTGATCGTCGGCTCCGGCCCGAACGGGGCCAGCCCGCACCACGACGTCTCCGAGCGCGTCATCGAGAAGGGCGATGTCGTGGTCGTCGACATCGGCGGCCCGCTGCCGGCCGGCTACAACTCCGACTCCACCCGCACCTACGCCGTCGGCGAGCCGCGGGACGCCGACGTGGCCGAGACCTACGCGGTGCTGCAGCGGGCCCAGGCCGCCGCGGTGGCCGCGGTCAAGCCGGGTGTCACCGCCGAGGCCGTCGACGCCGCCGCGCGGACCGTCATCGCCGAGGCGGGCTTCGGCGAGTACTTCATCCACCGCACCGGGCACGGCATCGGCCTGGACGTGCACGAGGAGCCGTACATCATCGCCGGCAACGCGCTGCCGCTGGAGCCGGGCATGGCCTTCAGCGTCGAGCCCGGCATCTACCAGCCGGGCCGGTGGGGCGCCCGGATCGAAGACATCGTGATCGTCACCGCCGACGGCGTCGAGCCGGTCAACAACCAGCCGCACGAGCTCGTCGTGCTGGACGCATGACCACCGGCGGCCTGGAGCCGCTGGACCAGTCGATCGTCCAGGAGCTCGCGGCGGACGGCCGGCGCAGCTTCACCGACCTCGCCGAACGCGTCGGGCTGTCGGTGTCGGCGGTGCACCAGCGGGTGCGCCGCCTCGAGCAGCGCGGGGTCATCCTCGGCTACACCGCCCGGCTCGACGGCGAGCAGATCGGCCTGCCGCTGACGGCACTGATCTCGCTGACGCCGAACGACCCGGCGGCCCCCGACGACTACCCGCAGCGGATCCAGCACATCAAGGAGATCGAGTCGTGCTACTCGGTGGCCGGCGACGAGTCCTACATCCTGCTGGTGCGCGTCCAGTCGCCGCTGGCGCTGGAAGACCTGCTGCGGCGGATCCGGGAGGCGGCGAAGGTGTCGACCCGCACGACGGTGGTGCTCTCCACGCCGTTCGAGGGGCGTTCGCCCACGTTCTGACCCCGGCGCCACGCTGGTGTCAGGACATGGGCGCTGGTACGGTAAAAGGTATGGCAACACGTAAGGTCACTCTTTCGCTGGACAGCGGCGCGCTGGAATTCGCCGAACGAGCCGCGAAAGCCCACGGAATCTCGGTCTCGTCCTGGCTGTCGAAGGCGGCCAGGCGCGAGGCGGTGCGCACGGGATACACCCCGCAGAAGCCGGAACCGGCCGCCGCGGAATCGGACGAGGCCGAGCGCAGCGCGGCGGAAAAGGATCTGCGTGCGCAGGGGTGAAGTCTGGACGTACCACCCCCCGACCGATCCGGCCCGGCAGCGCACGGTGGTGCTGCTGTCCTCGGACGGGGTGAACGAGTCCGAGCGCCCCTGGCTGCTCGGCACCGAACTGCTCGACCGCGACCCGATGGACATCCTCGGCGTGGCGATCGACGCCCGCTACTGGGTGTCGACACTCAACCTCACCCGGCTCTACCGCCCGTGGTTCGACGAGCGCCTCGCCGAAATCGACCAGGACGTCCAGGAGCGCATCGACATCGCGTTGCGGGCCGCGCTCGACCTCTGAGCTCCGCGGCCGGACGTACCCGGCCGGTCGGCTGACGTACCTGGAGGGTCGGTTCGCGTACCTGGAGGGTCGGCTCACGGTCCGACCGTCCAGGTACGCAGGCCGACCCCCGGGGTACGCGAACCGGCTTTCCGGGTCAGCGGGCCACGACCTCCGGGACCGCGTGGAGCTTGCCGTCCGCGCCGGCCAGGCAGGAGGCGTTGCCGTCCTTGGCCGCGATGAACTCCGTCAGGCAGTTGGCGATCGCCGCGTGGCCCGCGGCGTTGGGGTGGAACGATTCCTGGAGGGCGTGCCCGGCGCGGTCGGCCTGGCCGAGGTCGGCCAGCTGGAGCGTCAGCCGGGTGAACCACTCCGTCGCCGGGTTGGCGCCGCCGCTGCAGGCCTCGTGCTTGACGCCCGCCTTGGCCAGGTCGAGGAAGCGCGCCCCGGTCTGTGCGGCGGCCGCCTTCAGGCCCGACGACAGCACGCCGATGCCGGTCTGGGCGATCCAGCGCAGGTCTTCGGTGCGGAACGGGCAGCCGTCGAGGCTGCGCAGGTTCTCCGGCAGGTCCGGGCCGATCGGCGCCGCGTAGGACTGCAGGATCAGCTGGTAGTCCGCGGGGACGTAGCCGGCGGAAGCCAGCACGGCCTTCACGTCCGAGACCGCCTTGGCGACCTTCGGCACCATCGCGTCCACTTTGGACTGCCAGGTCTGCTTCAGCGCGGTGCTGCACGGCGGGCCGCCGGGGTCGAACCACGCCTTGAAGCAGTCGTTGACCTGGTTGGAGAACTTCGGCTCGTCGTTCGCGCCGACCGCGATCACCACCGCCGCCACCCGGTGATCCTTCACCAGCGCGGCCAGCTGCTGCGCCTGCGAGCCCTCGGTCCACTGCTTCACGTCGCCGAGCGCGACCTGCTCGGCGGGCGCGCCGGAACAGCCGAGGTTGACGTGCGCGGTGATGCCCGGGGTGGCGATCTTCTCGACGAAGGCGTTGGGGGAGCGGTGGCACCAGTTGCCGCCCTGGCCGTTGGTGGTGGCCGTGTACTGGCCGGCGCCTTCGCCGGAGACGGTGCTGTCGCCCATCGCGACGACGGTGAGCGGGCCGGTGCCCGGCGGGCCCTGCCGCGGCTGCGGCTGCCCGGGCTTGCTTTCGGAGCCGAAGAAGACGAAGAACCCGGCCAGCAGGGCCACACACGCGAGGACGAGGGCTCCCCAGTACCACCGAAGACGTCGCATCGCCGTCGATTCTACGGACCGGCCGATCGGCGGACACGGTGCGTCACCGCAGCCAGCTCCGCGCCAGCCGGACGAGCGACTGGGCCAGCGTCGCCGGGCTGATCCGCCGGTCCCGCCGCCAGTGCCGGACCTGCTCGGCGGAAAGGGCCGCGAGGAGGACGTCCGCGGCGAGCTCGGCGTCGGCCGCGCCGCCGGCCTCGAGCAGGTGCCGGCAGTGCTGCCGCCACAGCGCGTGCGCGCCGGTGCGGAACCGGGCGCCGGGTGTGGCGGTCTCGGAAAGCAGGACGAGGTCCAGCTGCCGGTCGAGGAGTTCGAGGTAGGCCTGGACGAACGCGCCGAGGCGGTCCGCGGGCTCCGCGCCGGGGCCCAGGGGTGGCGGGCCGGTGAGGATCCGCTCCTGGAGTTCGTGTTCCCGCTGGTCGAGCAGGGCCATGGCGAGGCCGCCCTTGTCGCCGAACCGGCGGTAGAGCGTGCCCTTGCCGACGCCGGCGGCGCCCGCGACGTCGTCCATGGTGACCGCCTCGACGCCACGTTCGGCGAAGAGCTTCTCGGCGGCTTCGAGCACGCGGATCCGGTTGCGGGCGGCGTCGGCCCGCTCGCGGACGGGCGCGCCGAGGACCGGCAGCTCGGCGGGCGTTGACGAAGCGGACTGCGGTCCGCTACGGTTCGAGGACATAAGCGGACTCTAGTCCGATTCTTCGTCCGGCGAAAGCCGGCCTTCGATCGAGGAGCATCGCCATGCCCGATCTGCTGCACATTTCCGCGTCCCCACGAGGCGAAGCGTCCCAGTCGCTGCGTCTGGCAGCTACTTTCCTGGACACCTACCGCAGCCTCCACCCGGGCGCCGACATCGACGAGTGGGACCTCTGGGACGGCTCGCTGCCCGCCTTCGGCCCGGCCGCGGCCGGCGCCAAGATGACCGTCTTCGGCGGCGGCACCCCGCAGGGCGAGGAAGCCGCGGCCTGGGCCGCGGCGCGGGCGGCGTTCGACCGGTTCGACGCCGCCGACCGGATCCTGTTCAGCGTGCCGATGTGGAACTCCGGCGTGCCGTACGCCCTCAAGCAGTTCGTCGACGTCGTGTCCCAGCCCGGCTGGATCTTCGGCGTCGACCCGGCCACCGGCTACCGGCACCTGCTCGAAGGCCGCGGGAAGCGGGCCGCGGTGATCTACACCAGCGCGGTGTGGGCGCCGGGACTCGGCCCCGAGTTCGGTGCGGACTTCCAGGCGCCGTTCTTCACCGGCTGGCTCAACTGGACCGGCATCGACGACGTCACCGAGATCCGCTTCCACCCGACCCTCACCGGGGATGCCGAAGAGGCCGGCCGGATCGCCCACGAGGCCGCCCGCGACACCGCCAAGACGTTCTGAACCCGGGCGGAGGACCGACACCGGCGACGATTTCACGGCCGAGGCGCCTCGGCCGCCACCGGGCGGCCGCGTCGCCCGCTCAGCCCGCCTGGGTCAGGTCCGTGGCCGCCGCCAGGTCGGCCGCGACCTCGGCGACCGCCCGCACCGCGGGGTTGTCGCCGCCCGGCAGCCACACCAGCTCCGTGCGGGCGACATCGCCGTCCAGCGGTACGAACGCCACACCGCTGCGGCGCAGGCTGTGCGACGTCCGGGTCAGCCGGGTCACCCCGACGCCGGCCGCGACCAGTCCCAGCAGGCCCTGCACGGTCCCGGCCCGCTGCACCACCCGCGGAGTGAAGCCGGCCGCGGCGAAGTCTTCGTCGTAGCTGCGGTGCCACGGTTCCCAGGCGGCGCGCGGGGTCAGCACCCACGGTTCGGCCGCCAGGTCGGCCAGCTTCAGCGACGCCCGCCCGGCCAGCGGGTGCTCCGCCGGCAGCACCGCGCACACCTCTTCGGTCAGCAGCGTCCGGGACGCGAGGTCGCCGACCAGCGGCGGCCGGGTGAACGCCAGGTCGAACCGGCCCTCGCGCAGGCCCTCGACCAGCTCGGCGATCGACGCCTCGGCCGTCGTCACCGTCAGCCCCGGCAGCCGTTCCCGCACCGCGCGCACCACCGGCGGCAGCAGGTAGTTCGCCGTCGTGGCGAGGAAGACGAGCCGGACGTCGCCGATCTCGCCGCGGGCCGCCCGCCCCAGCGTCGCGACGGCTTCCTCGGCGCGGGCCAGCACCGCGCGCGCCTCGGGCAGGAAGAGCCGGCCGACGGCGGTGAGCCGCGTCCCGCGGGCGTCGCGGTCGAACAGCCGCACGCCGAGAGCCCGCTCCAGCACGCTGATCTGCTGGGACAGCGACTGCTGCGCGAGGTGCAGCCCGGCCGCGGCGCGGGTGAAGCCGGCTGCCTCGGCGACGGCGACGAAGTAGCGGAGCTGCCGCAACTCGGGGGTCACAGGCTCCGACTGTAGCCGCGGCAGGACATCGGTGTTGGCGGCCGGGCCGGGCTCGTCCCCAGGATGGGAACGGAGAAGAGCACTGGGAGGACACCGAAAATGACGAACCCCGACGGCCGCGTCTGGCTGATCACCGGCTGCTCCGCCGGCTTCGGCCGGGAGATCGCGCTGGCCGCACTGGCCGCGGGCGACCGCGTGCTGGCCACCGCCCGCCGGCCGGAAACCCTGACCGGACTGCAGGAACGCGGCGGCGACCGGCTCCGGACCGCGGCACTGGACGTCACCGACGCCGGGCAAGTCGACGCGGCGGTGAAGGCCGCGCTCGAGGCGTTCGGCCGGATCGACGTCGTGGTCAACAACGCCGGCAACGGCTCGGTCGGCGCGGTGGAAGAGCTCACCCTGGACGAGCTGCGCGCGCTGATGGAGGTGATGTTCTTCGGCGCGGTCGCGGTCACCAAGGCGGTGCTGCCGCACCTGCGCGCGCAGGGCAGCGGCACGGTCGTGCAGATCAGTTCGATGGGCGGGCAGCTGTCCCCGCCCGGTTACGGCGCCTACTGCGCGGCGAAGTTCGCGCTGGAAGGCATTTCGGAGGCGCTGGCCGCGGAGGTGGCCCCGTTCGGGGTCAAGGTGCTGATCGTCGAGCCGGGCGCGTTCCGCACCGAGTTCGGCGGCGGCCGCATGCACCGCTCCCGCACGATCGACGCCTACGCGGTGTCGACCGGCGGGACGCGCGCGGCGGTCGAGAACATGGACGGCACCCAGCCCGGCGACCCGGCCAAGGCCGCCGCGGCGATCGTCCGCGCGGTCGGCAGCGCCGACGCCCCGCTGCGGCTCGCGCTGGGCGCGGACGCCGTCGAGGCGATCCGCGCCCACCACGAGGCCGTCGCGGCCGACCTCGCCGCCTGGGAAGAGGTCAGCCGGGCCACCGCGCTCGATCCGGCTTAGGCGTCCTGCAGCAGGCCGAGGACGTTGCCGTCGGCGTCGGTGAAGGTCGCCACCAGGCGCCCGTTGCCGACGTCCTTCGGCTCGTCCTTGACCGTCCCGCCCGCCTTGGTGACTTCGGCGAGCTTCGCCTCGATGTCGCCGACGTGCCAGTAGGTCACCGGGCCGGTCATACCCTGCCGCGCGCCGTTCGGCACCAGCCCGATGTGCTGGCCCTCGACGTCGTAGCCGACGTAGTAGGGGGCGTCGGCCTGCGGCTCGATGCCCAGCAGGGCGGTGTAGACGGCCTTGGCGGCGGCCAGGTCGGTGACGGGGTGCAGGACGGTCTTGATCCCCTGGGTGCTCATCTTCGGTGCTCCTGAAGTCGTGGTCTGCGGTACGTCGTGAACGCTATGGCCGGGACGCTGACCAGCGCTTCTCGATTCCTGATCGGTTGGCGCGGCCACCGCCGCTACACTCCGGACCGGCATCGGAACGGACGTTGGGGGGACCGCGATGAGCGGGAACAGGGTGCTGGTGGCCGGGGCGAGCATCGCGGGGCCCGCGCTGGCCCACTGGCTGCGGCGGCGGGGCGCCGAAGTGACCGTCGTGGAACGCGCCCCCGGGCTGCGGCCCGGCGGCCAGGCGGTGGACGCGCGCGGAGTGGCCAAGGAGGTCATCCGGCTGATGGGGCTGGAGACGCCGGTGCGCGCCGCCCGCACCGAGACCGCCGGCGCCCACACCGTCGACGCCGACGGGACCGTGCTGCAGACCTTCAGCGCGGAGGACGACGGTGGCGACGGGTTCATCGCGGACATCGAGATCCTGCGCGGAGACCTGTCGCAGGTGATCTACGACGACACCCGCGAAGACGTCGAGTACGTCTTCGGCGACCGGATCGCCGAGCTCACCCAGGACGCGGACGGGGTGGACGTCACCTTCGCGAGCGGCGGCCGGCGGCGCTTCGACCTGGTGATCGGGGCCGACGGGCTGCACTCGGCGCTGCGCGCGACGGTCTTCGGGCCGCGCGAGCGGTTCGTGCGCCACCTCGGGCTGGTGCTGGCCTTCTACAGCGTGCCCAACGAGTTCGGCATCGACCGCTGGATGATCGACTACCAGCACGAGGGCCGCTCCGCCGGCCTGCGGCCGCTCAAGGACCCCACCCGCGCGATGGCGATGCTCTCCTTCCCGTCGGACGGCTTCGACGTCGACCACCGCGACATCGAGGCGCAGAAGAACCTGCTGCGCGAGCGGATGGCCGGCCTGGGCTGGCGGACCGCGGACATCCTCGCCCACCTGGACGACACGCCGGACTTCTACCTCGACCAGGTCGCCCAGGTGGTGATGGACCGCTGGTCGTCCGGGCGCGTGGGGCTGATCGGCGACGCGGCGTTCTGTTCGTCGCCGATGTCCGGTGGCGGCACCGGGCTGGCCCTGGTCGGCGCCTACCTGCTGGCGGGCGAGCTGGCCGCCGCCGGGTGGGACCCGGAGGCCGGGTTCGCGGCCTACGAGACGCTGATGCGGCCGTACGTCGAGGCCAACCAGGAGATCGGCCGGCTGCACGTGCAGAGCCGCGAGGCCGACGCGGACGCCGAGCCCGACATGGAGGCGCTCATGCCGCTGATCGAACGCGCGATCAACGGTGTCGAGCTGCCGGATTACGCCGAGGTGCCGCTCAGTCCAGCAGCGCGGTGAGCACCCCGTCGAGCAGACGGACGCGGCGGTCGGCGATGCGGTGGACCTCCTCGTCGTGGGTGGCCACGATCACCGCCGCGCCCTCCGCCGCGCACTGGCGAAGGAGCCGCAGCACCCGGGGCGTCGAACCGGCGTCCAGGTGCGCGGTCGGCTCGTCGGTCAGCAGCACCCGCGGCCGGCCGGCGACCGCGCGGGCCAGCGCCACCCGCTGCTGCTGCCCGAACGACACCTCCAGGGGGTAGCGGTCGCCGAGCTCGCCGATGCCCAGCTCGTCCAGCAGGCCGGCGACCCGCTCGGCGATCGCCTTCGGAGCCGGGCGCGGGATGTCCGAGCGCAGCCGCAGCGGCAGGGCGACGTTCTCGGCGATCGTCAGCTCGTTGGCCAGCCCCAGCGCCTGCGGCAGCACCGCGCACGTGTGCCACGGCGGCGCGCCGTTGATCGGGACGCCGTCGAGCAGCACGCAGCCGGAGTCGGGGGAGTCGAACCCGCACAGCAGCGCCAGCAGCGCGCTCTTGCCCGATCCCGACCGGCCCGACACCGTCACCAGCTCGCCGGCACCGACGCGCAGTTCCAGCCCGCGCAGCACCTCGATGTCGCCGCTCGGGTGGGCGAAACTGCGGCGCAGCCCGACCGCTTCCACGAGTGTCATGCCGGTGGCTCCCGTTCTTCGACGCCCTCGAGCGTGCCCTTGTGCAGCCGGGCCACCCGCGCGCCGAGGTCGATCAGGCGTTCGTCGTGCGAGGCGACCAGGACCGCGAAGTCCTGGTCCACCAGGTACTGCAGGGTGTCCAGCACCAGGTCGGCCGACGCCTCGTCCAGCTGTGACGTCGGCTCGTCGGCCAGGATCACCGTCGAGCGGGCGGCCAGCACGCACCCGAAGGCCAGCCGCTGCTGCTGCCCGCCCGAGAGCGCGGCGATCTTCCAGCCGCCGGTGCCGTGCAGGCCCAGCTGCCCGAGGATGTCCTCGGCATTGCACTCGGTCCCGGCGGCTTCGGCCGCGGCGTGCAGGTTCTCGGCCACGCTCAGGTAGGCCAGCAGGTTGTCGGCCGGGTTCTGGAACACCAGCCCCAGGTGGTGGCGCCGCAGCGCCCGCCGCTCGCGGTGCTTGAGCGTGCGGACGTCGGCGCCCTGGAACGTCAGCGTGCCGCGCGCGGGCTGCTCGAACAGCCCCAGCACCCGCAGCAGCGTCGACTTCCCCGACCCGGACGGCCCCGCGAGCACGGTCATCCCGCGCGCGGGCACGTCGAGGCTGACGTCGTCGACGCCGGTGACGACCCCGGCGGGCGTCGGGTAGTCGACGCCGATGCCGCGCAGGGAAAAGATGGGCTTCTCAGGCACGGATCAGCTCCGCGGTCCGGGCGGTGCGCACCGAGCGCACCGCGATCCAGCCGGCCAGCGCGACCACCGCCACGCCGATCACGACGACGGTCAGCACGAACGGCAGCGGATCCGGCAGCTCCGAGCGCGGCGCGAGGAACGTCGCCGGATCGAACCGCGGCACCGACAGGCCCGCCACCGAAACCCCGCACACCACCCCGACGACGATCGCCAGCCCGCTCAGCGCCCCCAGCTCCATGAGGTGACTGGCCAGCAGCGTCCGCGGCCGCATGCCCATCCGCAGCACCAGTGCCCCGGCCAGGGCGTTCTGCCGCCGCCGGACCTCGACCGCCACCAGCAGCGCCAGCACCGCCACCACCCCGAGCACCGCGCCCAGCAGCGCCACGAACGAGAACGTCCACGACACCACGAAGAACGGCAGACCGTCCAAAGCGGACTCCCGGCTGATCCGGTTCGGGATGAACACCCCGGCCGCCCGCAGCGCGGTGGTGGCCTCCGCCATCGGCGCGGTCGTCAGCACGCTCCACTTCGGAATGCCGTCCAGCTGCGCGTGGCTGAGCACCGTGCGCGAGACGACGTACCCGGGGGAGGTGCCGATCATCGGGAACACCGGCAGGTCACCGGCGACGACGGCGTCGGGCAGGTCGTCGGGCAGCTTCGCGTTCTGCTTGGCCGTGTGCCCGACCCGGATCACCGGCGTGCCGCGCGGGTCCGGCCGGGAGATCCGCTCGAGCAGCCCGCCCAGGTCGTCGCCGGGGACGTGCTCCACCGCGGCGCCGCGGGCGAACGTCGCCGGGTCGACCACCAGCACCACGCTGCCGGTCCCGGTCAGCTCGCCGACCACCGTGCTGGTCCCCGCCAGCGCCGCGGGCATCGGGACTTGGCCCATTCCGATCGGGCTGTCGGTGTCGAGCCGGGCGTTGCTGCCGACGAAGATCGCCGACTTGGTGTCGAGGGCCGCTTCCTGGCCGTTGGCGATGCCGATGCCGGTGGCCAGCGTGCCGATGGCGAGGGTGCCGATGACGAGGACCCCGGTCACCGGGGCGCGGGCGCCGGCCAGCCGCCGGATCGCCAGCTGCAGCGCCGGGCGCGACCAGAACCGGGCCCGGTGCGAGGCGTGCAGCGCCAGCCACGCCAGCCGCGCGGTCAGCAGCCCGACCGTCAGCACCACGAACACCGGGTAGGTCAGGGCCAGCGGATCCACCTGCGGCAGGGGATTGCCCAGCCGCGACGTCGTGCCGTAGTGCGCCAGGCGCGTCCAGCCCAGCCAAGCCATGCCCGCCGTCGCCAGCTCCCACGGGAAGTACGCCAGCAGCCGCACTTGCCTGCCACGGCCGCGGCGCACCCGGCCCAGCTCGAACTCCCGGTGCACCCGCACCGCGACGACCAGCGCCAGCAGCGCCAGCGACACCGCCAGGGTCCCGGCGGCGACGCCGATGGCGCGCAGCTCGGCCGCGGGGTCCGGCGCACCGGGTGGGCCGTACACCCCGAGCAGCAGCCGCGCCGCGACCGCGCCCGCCGTCCCGCCGAGCAGGATCGGCAGGCCCAGCTCCGCGACGGCGAGCCCGCCGAGTGCCGCCGGGCCGCTGCCGCGCGCCGAGAGCAACCGCAGCTGCGCGTGCCGCCGCTGGTACCACTGCAGGGCGACGGTGCCGAGGCCGGCGCAGCCGACCAGGACGCTGATCAGC
The DNA here is from genome assembly GCF_053600695.1 of Amycolatopsis sp. NPDC005003. Lineage (NCBI taxonomy): Bacteria > Bacillati > Actinomycetota > Actinomycetes > Pseudonocardiales > Pseudonocardiaceae > Amycolatopsis > Amycolatopsis sp. NPDC005003. Next base: position 27,644 of record NZ_JBSGAI010000009.1, read on the forward strand.
GCCAGCGGCAGGATCGAGACGAACACGTTGTCCTGCGCCTGGGTGGCGATCTGCACCGAGCGCTGGAACGTCGGGACGTCGGCGGCGATCAGCGAGCCGAGGCCCTGGGCGGTCAGGTCGGCGCGGACGTCGGCGACGAGGTCCTTCGAGCGCTGCAGCAGGTCCTCGGCCGCGCTGAGCGTCGTCGGCGCCGGCTCGTAGAAGGAGACGTGGAAGTACTGGATCGTGGGCAGGCCGATCGCCTTGATCGCGTCGTCGAAGGTCTTGCGGTCGGTGGCGAAGACGATCGAGTCGATCGGGTCGTTGACCAGCCGGTCGATGACGGCCCCGGACTGCTGGGAGCACCACCACCGCGGCGGCGGGTCGAGCAGGTCGCGGTAGATGCCGGTGATCGGCGGCAGCGGCACGCCCTGCAGGCTCGGCTTCGTGCCGACGCCGATGTGCTCGGCGTCGGCCACCACGTTGCCCAGCCACAGCCCCGGCGCCCGCGTGCCCTGCTGCGGCGTCAGGTTGTCCAGGCCCACCTGGTCGCGGTAGCCGAGGCGGATCTTGTAGTGCGGGTCGCCGTTGAACTCCGTGCCCCGCAGCACGGTCGTGAACTGGCCGACGACGGGGGCCCCGAACCCGTGCGCGGCGGCGTGCCGCTGGATCGCGCCGGTCACCGCGGGGATGTCCTTGACCGGCATGTTGCCCTTGCCGAAAATCGGGCCGTAGCTGTCCGGGCAGGTGATGCCCGTCTGGTACCGCACCGTCGCGCCGCCGGCCGCGGACGCCTGCAGCACCGCGGCGGTGCCGAGGAAACACGCCAGGAGCGAGGTCACGGCCGCGACGATCAGCGTCAGCGGGCTGGAGAGGGCGGCCTTCGGCGCCGCCCGCCACGGCTTGGTCACTCTGCGTTGTCCATTCTTCCCCCAGATCACCCGCATGGCCCAGGACGCTACCGGCCACCTCACAGGGTTGGAACGTTTTTGTCATGATCGTTGCTCACCCGGTGTGTTCGCGCCCGGTGGCGATTGGTCTGATCCACTGCTGAAAGCGTTCCGCGCCGCCGACGACTTCGCGATCTTCTGAGGCGTTCGGCGGCGTCCGGTTGGGCAACACGGAGGTTGGCCGGGCCGCCGCCACCCGAAAGACTGCGCGTGGACGATCTCCCACCCCGCCAGGAGGCACCCATGCCGCACATCCCGCTCGACCCGCAGCTGCCCGGCATCCGGTCGCTGATGGCCTACCGGCCCGAGACCGCCGTCCCGCTCAACGCGTTGGCGCAGACCCTCCTGCGCGGCCCGAGCAGCCTGACCGTCGGCGAGCGCGAACTGATCGCGGCCGTGGTCTCGAACGGCAACGAGTGCCGCTTCTGCCACGGCAGCCACGCCGCCGCCGCGGCCGAAACCCTCGACGGTGGCCGGGCGGTGGTCGACGCGGCCTGCGCGGGCGTCGACGACGCGCCGGTCGGGGCGAAGCTCAAGGCCCTGCTGCGGATCGCCCTCGCGACCCGCGAGTCGGGCCGCGCGGTGACGTCCGAGCTGATCGAGGCGGCCCGCGCGGAAGGCGCCACCGACGTCGAACTGCACGACACGGTCCTCATCGCCGCGGCGTTCTGCATGTACAACCGCTACGTCGACGGCCTCGCCACGGTGGCCCCGGACGACCCGGCCGCCTACGAGGTGATGGGCAAGATGCTGGCCGCGGAGGGCTACGGCCGCTGACGACGGTTCGCGACGCGCCTCGGGGACTGGCGGCCGTCGGCTGGAAGCGCTGCGACCGGCACGTCGGCCACAACCCTCCCGTCGATCGCGGCAACCCGGCGTGGGCCGGGCAGTTCCCCGCCGCTCTCTGCCAGAACCTCACCCTGACGCGGTGATCGCTCGCCGCGCTCGCACGACCACTGTGCGCGGCCGATCCGCGCGGCGTCACCCCGGTCGGCGGTGGATTCCGGGGAACGGAAGCGGTTTGGAAGCCGGATCGCGCAGAATGCGGGGGAACGCGAAGGAGCCCACGATGAAACGTGCTTTAGCTGCCGCTCTGCTCACCGCGGCCGCGCTCGCCGTGCTCGCCCCCGCGGCGTCCGCGACGAGCGATCCGAACCCGGTCGGCGGGGTGGGAGGCGGTCCCTACATCGGCGATGTGCCGAAGCCCGGCCCTGGGGGCCGGTGACCACCGGGGTCACCGCCGGAAGCCCGCGCTAGGGCACCAGTACGACTCGGCCCGGGCGGCGCCACGCCCGGGCCGCGTCCTGCAGCGGGACGCGCTCGTACTCGACGGTCAGCGCCCCGGCCGTCGCCTGGGCCACCACCGTCAGCAGCGCGTCACGGCGCTCGTCGGCGGTGAGCTCGTTGTTCGTGTAGCCGAGGATCCGCAGCGACCGGCTGCGCAACACGGCCGAGGGGACCGCGAACTCCGCACCGGCCGCGCTGCCGAGGTTGACCAGCCGCCCGCCCGGGCGCAGGGTGCGCAGCGCCGCCGCGGCGGGGAGCCCGCACACCGGGTCCAGCACCAGGTCGACCGGACCGGCCACCGCGGAAAGCCGCCGTGCGAGCCCTTCGACGTCTTCGCCTTCCTCGAGCCGGACCGTGCCGTCCGCGCCGAGCCGGCGGGCCCGCTCCAGCGCGGCCTCCGACCGCGCGCACGCCACCACCCGCCCGGCCCCGGCCACCCGCGCCAGCTGGACGGCCGACTGCCCGACCACCCCGCCCGCGCCGAGCACCAGCACGGTCTCACCCGCGGCAAGTTCTCCCTTGCCCGTCAGGCACATCCACGCCGCGACCGCCGACAGCCCGAGCGCCGCGACGAGCGCGTGATCGGCCTCCTCCGGCAGGACGACCACATCGCCGGACGCGGCCACGGCACACTCGGCCATGCTGCCGTCCCCGGGCCGCATGCCCGCCGCCGTGGCGAACCAGACCGGCGTCCCGGCCGACACCCCGACGCCCTGGACGCCCGGCACATAGGGCGTGACGGGCACGCCGAAGTAGGACGTGCCGGACGCGCACAGCAGGTCGAGCGGGGTGATCGGCGCCGCCGTCACCCGCACGGCGACCGCGCCGGGCCCGGGTGACGGCTCGGCCCGGTCGGCCACCACCGGGGGCCGCCCGGCCGTCCGGATCTCAGCCGCGCGCACCGGCCGTCACACCGGCTGCAGGACGAAGTCGTACCGCGCCTCGAGCCACGGCGTGGCCGATTCCCCGCCGTCCGGCGTCGGCCCGGGCTCCCGCGGCTCGAAGGCGACCACCAGCTCCTGCTTCGTGCCGAAGACGACGTCGCTGTCCAGGTACTGCGCGCCCTCCTGGAACAGGTGCGTGATCAGCGGCTCGTACCCGGCGGCGTTGATCAGGAAGTGCACGTGGGCGGGCCGGAAGTGGCTGATGTCCGTGCCGCGGATCAGCTCGCCGACCGGGCCGTCCATCGGGATCGAGTACCCCTTCGGCGCGATGGTCCGCACGCAGTAGGTCCCGTCGGCGCGGCTGGTGTACTTCGCGCGCAGGCGGGCCTCGTCGATGTCCGGGATCTGCGATTCGTACGCGCCTTCCTCGTCGGCCTGCCAGACGTCCAGGACCGCGCCGGTGACGGGGAAGCCGTCCAGGCCGCGGACCGCACCGGTGATGTAGAGCGGCGTGCCGGGCAGGCCGTCGGACATGTCGCCGCCGAACTCCTTCTCCGGCGAGCCGTCGATGTGGAACGGGCCGAGCACGGTGGCCGGGGTCGCCTTGGCGTCGAAGGCGTGGTTCATCTGCACCACCAGCATGCTCAGGCCGAGCACGTCGGAGGCGAGGATGAACTCCTCGCGCTTCTCGTCGCTGATCTGGCCGGTCTCGGTCAGCCACCGCATCGCGGCCATCCACTCGGGCTCGCTCAGCCGCACTTCGCGGGCGAAGGCGTGCAGGTGGCGCACGAGCGCGGCCATCACCTCCGCCGTCCGCGGGTCGTGCGCGCTCGCCCAGCGCTGCGCGGCGAGCTCGGTGATGTTGTCCTCGGTGACCAGCTGCATCGGCGTTCCTCTCACGCGTGCGGATCCGGCGGGACCGACCGGTTGTTCGAGTCGACGGACAGGAAGATGTCGTTGGCGACGGGCCGGCGCAGCTCCTCGGCCAGCTGGCCGATCAGCCCGGCGGTCCGGGCCAGCAGCGCGAACCCGCGCAGCAGTTCCAGCGGCAGCCCGAGGTCGGCGAGCGCGGCGCCGCAGACGCCGGCGCCGTTGAGCGGCAGCGTCTTGCCCAGCACCCGCGGGTGCACCCGGCCGATCGCGGCGAACAGCTCCAGGTGCGGGCCGCGCAGGCCTTCCTCGTCGGCGATGGCGAACAGCCGCGGGGTGCGCGGGTCGCCGTCCTTGTGCACGTGGTGTCCGAGCCCGGGCACGAACTTCTTCTCCGCGCGGGCTTTTTCGACGGTTTCGAGCGCGAGCGCGTCCCAGCCGGCCTGGTCGGTGGGCCGCTCGCCCGCTTCGACGAGGACCTCGTGCAGGAACCGGCCGCAGTCCTCGGTGACGCCGAGGAAGCGCGACCCGCCGCCCAGCAGCCCGGCGGCCAGCGCGCCCTGGACCGAATCCGGCGCGGACAGGTAGGTCAGCCGGGTGACGATCGCGGTGGGGGTGAAGCCGTGGTCGGCCAGCGCGGCCAGCACCGCCTCGAAGACCCTCGTTTCCCCTTTGGACGGACGACGTTGCGTCGCCAGCCGGAAGGCGAGCTCGCCGAACCCGACCGTGCCCATCACGTCTTCCGCCAGGTCCTGTCCGAGCAGCGTGATCTTGTCCCTTGTGGACGCCCCGAGAGCGGTTTCGTAGACCGGGTCAGCCATCGGCGGGCTCCGTCAGCCACGCCCGCAGTTCCACACCGTGCTCGTCGAGCTCCGGCGGCGGCAGCCGGTAACCGGCCGGCGTCGCGGAGAACCGGATGGGGTGGCGGGTCGTCGGGACCGCGCGGTCGCCTTCGCCGACCTCGACGATCGGGTCCAGCCCGAAGCGTTCGGCCATCGCGAACCCGCCGTCGATCGTGTTGATCGGTCCACACGGGACACCGACTTTCGTCAGCGCGTCGAACCAGTCCACCGCACTGCGTTTCAGCAGCCGCTCGACCAGGATCGGCCGCAGCTCCTCGCGGTTCTTCGTGCGGTCGGCGTTGCGGGCGAACCGCGGGTCGTCCGGGACGCCGGGCAGGTCGAGGACCTCGCACAGCCGGCGGAACTGGCCGTCGTTGGCCGCGGCGACGATCAGATCGGCGTCGGCCGTCGGCAGCGGCTCGTAGGGGAAGACGCTGGGGTGGGCGTTGCCCATCCGGTAGGGCACCACGCCGCCGGCGGCGTAGGCCGAGCTGTGGTTGACCAGCCCGGTCAGCGCCGAGGACAGCAGGTTGACCTCGACGTGCTGGCCCTCGCCGGTCGCGTCGCGGTGGCGCAACGCGGCCAGGATGCCGATCACCGCGTGGTTGCCCGCCATGACGTCGAACACCGAGATGCCGGCCCGGTACGGCGGGCCGTCCGGGTCGCCGGTCAGGCTCATCAGGCCCGAGATCGCCTGCACCATCAGGTCGTAGCCGGGCACGTGCGCGCCTTCGCCCGCCCCGAAGCCGCTGATCGACGCGTAGACGCTGCCGGGGTTGGCCCGGCGGACCGCGGCGTAGTCCAGGCCGTACTTGGCCAGCCCGCCGGGCTTGAAGTTCTCGATCAGCACGTCCGCGCGGGCCGCCAGCTCGCGGGCGACGACGGCGTCGGCCTCGTCGCGCAGGTCGAGCGCGATGGACCGCTTCCCGCGGTTGACGCCGAGGTAGTAGGTCGAGACGTCCCCGCGCACCGGCGGCATCCACGTGCGCGTCTCGTCACCCTGCGGGCCCTCGACCTTGACGACGTCGGCGCCCATGTCCGCCAGCAGCATCGTGGCGTACGGGCCGGCCAGCACCCGGGAGAAGTCCGCGACCAGCAGCCCGGACAGCGGACCGGGGGGTGAATCCACGCCATGCCTCCACTCGTGTCCGTCTGACGGACTAGTGTCCGCAGTCTGCTCCCGAGCGCGGCGGCGGTCAAGGGACCGCGGGGACGGTGACGTGCGGGACGCTGTCCAGCCGAGCGAAGTCCGCGCTGATCTCGCCGGCGGTCTGCAGCAGCAGCGGCAGGTGGTGGTCGAGCAGCTTCTCCACCGGCGTCTCGGCGGCGTGGCAGTTGACATTGACGCCGGCGATCACCCGCCCGGACCCGTCGCGCAGCGGCGCGGCCACCGAACGGATGCCCAGCGCGAGCTGCTCGTCGGTCAGTGCCCAGCCGCGGGCGCGGACCTCGCGCAGTTCGGCGTCGCGCTCGGCGCGGTCCGGCTGCCAGCGCGGCACCAGCCCCGACCGGGTCGGCTCGGCCAGCACCGCCTCCAGCTCGTCCGGCGGCAGGGCGGCGAGCTGCACCTTGCCCAGCGACGTGGGCAGCGCCGGGAACCGGGTGCCGATCTGCACGCTCAGGCCGACGATCTTCGGCACCGAGACCCGGGCGACGTAGACGATGTCCGAACCGTCGAGCTGGGCGATCGAACACGACTCGTTCGTGCGCGCGACCAGCCGTTCCAGGTGCGGCCGGGCGACGTCCCACAGGCCTGTCGAGCGCACGTAGGCCACGCCGAGGTCGAGCACCCGTGGCGTCAAGGAGTAGTCACGGCCGTCGGTGCGGACATAGCCGAGCTCTTCGAGGGTGAGCAGGATCCGGCGGGCGGTCGGGCGGGCCAGGCTGGTGGCCGAGGCGACTTCGGCCAGCGTCATCGCCCGCCGGCCGGGGCGGAACGCCGTGATCACCTCGAGCCCGCGCGCCAGCGCCTCGATGAAATCGGGACCCGTTCCCTCGCGTGGCATGCGCCACCTCCCTCTCCGATGGTGCCCACCCGCAGCGTAACCGCGGGGATTGACACCGGCGCGGCGCTGGACGAAAGTGGCGGCACCCGTCGAGTGTCCGCGCAGCGGACAAGTGTACGCAGTCGGCAATGGAGGCAGTCATGTCCGGATCGATCGTCCTGCGGGCTGGCACGGTGCTGACCCTCGACGACGCGCGCCGCGTCCTGCCCGGCGAAGACGTCCTGGTCGACGGCGACCGCATCGCCGCGATCGGGCCCGCGCTGGACGTCCCGCCGGGCACGACCGAGGTCGACGCCTCCGGTGGCGTCGTGATGCCGGGGATGATCGACACCCACCGGCACCTGTGGCAGACCGCCATGCGCGGCTACGGCGCCGACTGGACACTGACCCAGTACTTCGTCTGGTACTACCTCGAATGGGGCAAGGTGTTCCGCCCCGAGGACATCTACGCGGGCAACCTGCTCGGCGCGTGGGAAGCCCTGGAAGCCGGCGTCACGACCACCGTCGACTGGTCCCACGGCCTGCAGACCACCGGGCACGCCGACGCCGCGGCCGACGCGCTCGAAGCCGTCCCCGGCCGGTTCGTGCTGGCCTACGGCAACATCCAGGACGCCCCGGCGAACTGGACGGCCACGCCGGAGTTCCGCGACTTCGTCGCGCGGCGCGCCGGCGGCGGCCTCGAAGGCTTCCAGCTCGCCTTCGACGTCACCGGCGATCCCGCGTTCCCCGAGAAGCCCGCGTTCGAAGTCGCCCGCGAACTCGGCGTGCCGGTGACCACGCACGCCGGCGTGTGGGGCGCGACCGGCGACGACGGCATCCGGCTGATGCACGACCACGGGTTCATGACCCCCGAGACGATCTACGTCCACGGCGCGTCGCTGTCGGCGGACTCCTACCACCGCATCGCCGCCACCGGCGGGTCGGTGTCGGTCTCGACCGAAAGCGAGCAGAGCGCCGGCCAGGGCTACCCGCCCACCTGGGCGCTGCGCCAGTACGGCATCCCGGTGTCGCTGTCGATGGACACCTCGGTGTGGTGGAGCGGCGACCTGTTTTCGGCCATGCGCGCCACGCTGGGCGCCGACCGGTCCCGCGAGCACCTGGAGGCCCACGCCAAGGGCGAAACGGTGACGCACGCGGCGCTGCGCGCGGAGCAGGTCGTGGAGTGGGCCACCCGCGGCGGCGCCGCCGCGTTGGGCCGCTCGGACCTGGGCAGCCTCGAGGTCGGCAAGAGGGCCGACGTCGTGCTGCTGAAGAACGACCACTCGCCGGTGTCGTTCCCGCTGCTGAACCCGTACGGCCACGTGGCGTTCCAGGCCCAGCGCGCCGACGTGCACACCGTGCTGGTCGGCGGCCGGGTGGTCAAGCGCGACGGCAAGCTGGTCGGCGTCGACCTGCCCGCGGTCCGGCGGCGCGTCGAGGACACGGTGGAGTACCTGCGGGCGCAGCTGGGGGAGGAGGCGTGGCGGCAGGGGATGAACCCCGACGTCCCGGAGACCAAGGTCCTGGACAACCCGTACACCTACACCGACTACCAGAGCGACCGCACCCACGGCGGCTGAGCTACCGTTCCGCTCCGTGGTCCAGGTCTTCGTCCAGCCCGCCTACGGCACCGCGGACGCCCGCCGCTACGGCGCGGAGTCCCTCGAAAAGACCGTGGCCTTCCGCGAGTCGGCCGACCTGCTCGATCCCGCGGACCTGGCCCGCCTGGACGCGCTGCACCCGGGCGGGCGGGCCCGGTTCTGGGGTGCCAAGGACAAGTACGACCGCCGGATGGACACCGTGACCACCGGCGACGTCGTGCTCTTCACCGGCGGCAAGCACGTCCGCGCCACGGCCGAGGTCGGGCACGGGTTCCGCAACCCCGCGTTCGCCCGCCGTCTCTGGCGGCCCGACCCGGGGAAGTGCCTGTTCAGCAACGTCTACAGCCTGCGCCGCTACCGCCGCGTGGACCTGCCGTACGAGGCGATCTGGGCGCTGCCCGGCTTCAACCCCGGCGACAACTTCATGGGCCTGCGGTTCCTGGACGAAGCGAAGTCCGCCGCGGTGCTGGGCCTGCTCGCCGCCGTTTCGGAGCGCTGAGGGCGCATGCTCAGCAATGCGGCATCACGTCGTCGAAGGACGCGCAGTTGTCCTGGTCCCACGGGGTCGACTGCCACTGCTCGGCCGTCAGGATCCGGGACGTGTCGCCCGCCACGAACTTCCAGGGCCCGTAGTAGGAGTTGCTGAACCAGTAGTTGCCCTGGTCGTGCGTGATGGCGTCCTGGACGACCTTGCCCTGGTACGGCGACCAGGACGGGTACGTCCCCCAGTTGGACAGCAGCGCCATCTTGCCGCAGGAGCCGTTCGTGCAGCCGACGCGGGCCGGGTCGAAGCGGAACGTGTTGTCGTGCACCTCGACCAGCTGGGTCTTCCACCGGCAGTCGTCGTACAGCGGCGGGGACGCGATCCCGGGCGCCGAACACTGCGTGCGGTCGGCGACGAGCTTGGTGCAGGTGTTGATCGAGGTGTTGGCCGGGCTGTTGCAGAACCGGTCGGCGTTCTCCCAGGCGGTGATGCCGGACCAGTTGTCCTCGAAGGTGTTGTCGTAGATGTCGATGAGGTGCGTGCGGGCCGGCACCCGGGGCTCGCCGCCGGACTCGGACAGGTAGACGCTCGCCACCGGGAAGTTGTCGCCTTTGTCGGCGCGGCGCTTGCCCGCGACCAGGCTGTTGCGCCGCAGGACGTTGTCGCGGAAGACGAGGTTGTAGCTGATCTCGTAGAACAGCGCCTCGGCGTCGTTGTCCTCGATGAGGTTGTTCTCGATCAGGAAGTCGTTGTTGTCGGTGTCGGCCCAGAGCCCGGCGCCGTGGTTGTGGTGGATCCAGTTCCCGCGGACGTCGGCCTTGTCGACCACCCAGAACTTGATTCCGCCGCTGCACCCGCAGCCGGGGTTGCGCGTTTCCCAGTCGTCGGTGTTGTTGCCCGAGATTTCGTTGCCCTCGACGATCAGCGCGGTGATCGTGCTGTCCGACCGGTAGGCGTTCATGCCGTACTGGCCGTTGTTGCGCAGGCAGCTGTGCCGCACCTCCTGGCGCGCGCCCGCCATGATTCCCGCGCCTTTGTTGTTCTGCACGGTGGTGTTTTCGATGATCCAATGCTCGCCGGAATCGTGGTTGACCACGCCCTGGTCCTGCGGGGCGACGAAGTTCTGGACGGTGAGCCCGCGGATGACGACGTTCTTCGCCTGCTGGGTGAAGGCCGCGCGGTTGATGCCCTGCCCGTCGAGCACCGCGCCGGGAGCGCCGAGGTAGACGTCGCCGTCCTTGGGGATGACCTGCCCGAACGGGTCCGCGGCCAGCAGGTGCGTGCCCGCGGGCAACCAGAACGTCGTCCCCGGTGGCGACTCCTGCGACTTGCGGTACAGGTCGCCGGGCACCGCGGCGTCCACGGTGACCGCACCCGCGGGAGCGGTGGTGTTGACCAATGGCTGGTGATCGCACACCGGCCCGGGTGTCACCGCGGCCGCGGCCGCCGGTCCGGGCGGCACGACGAACGCGGCCAGCAGAACAACAGCCAGAATGGAGCTCATCGGCGACATGGGGGAAACCTACGCAATTGACTGCGCAACGGCGTGGTCCGATCGAGTCCATTCATGTGCTTTTCGGGTGTACCAGGTAACGAAAAATACAGTGATTACTCCACGACTGTGAATACCGTGGGAACAATAGGTGGACGGTTCTGTTATCGTGGTGCGGCGTGGGTTTACACCCGGATTTCAGTGCGGGGGCGGGCTCGGAGCGGTGCGGCGCGGGTGGGCCACCTGCCGCGGTCCGCGCGGCCGGGCGGCCGAGCGCCGCTGCGGGCGACCGGCGGACGGCGACCGGGCCCGCCGCCGCGCCGGCCCCGGACCACGGTTTTATCCGTTAAACGGAGAACTACCTGAGCGAGTGATTTCGCGGCGATCATTACGGTCACTTCCGCGGCGGCGAACTAGGCTGGTTCGACCCCATTCCGGATCTGTCCTCCACCTGGCGGTTCCCGCGCACCGATCGGGTATTTGCGCAGGTCAAGGCCGCATCGTAGGTCTGTTGTGGCGGTAACGTCACCTTTCGGACAGAACTTCTGCCCCGGCGTCCGGGCCCCGAATGAAACCCGGTTGCCGCACTCAGGAAGGAACCCCGAGAAATCATGTCCACATTGCGACGACTGGCTGTCGCCGGCGCTTTCGCGCTGCCGCTTTCCCTCGTCATCGCCGGGCCGGCGACGGCGCACCCGCTCGACTGGCCGCACGACTCGTGGAGCGCCGAGAGCTCCAGCAGCTGGGCCGGCATCGGCGGCGCGGGCACGACCGACACCGACGAAGGCGCGACCTGGTGGGGACACCACTGGTCGGAGCAGGACTCCGCGGTGGCCGGCATCGGCGGCGCGTACGTGACGCACAGCGGCGAGTCCGGCGACGACCACGGCTGGCACCACCCCGGGCACGACGGCTGGAACGACGGGGACGACGAGGACTGCGACGACTACGACACCAGCGACCACGACAGCGACTACGACGGCGACTACGACGGCGACGCCGGGCACGCGGTCGTGCACCACGCCGTGAGCCACCCGGACCCGGTGGACCAGGAGCCGGCCGGCTACGTCGTGCACCCGGTGTACGACGCTGCCGACGACGACGATGATGACGCCGACGACGTGGGCTACTACGCCGAGCAGCACTCGGCGGGGGTGGCCGGCGCGACCTCGGCCCACGTGGTGAGCCACGCGGGCGAGCACCACGCCACGTACGAGGCGGAGAAGCTGACGGCCGGCCCGCACGGCGCATCGTCGGAGGGTGCGCACGCGGTGGCCGTGCCGGACTACGCGGGCTACCACGCCTGGTACACCGCGGCCGGCGTGGGCGGGGCCGCGGCGCACTCGGTCACGGCGGTCGCCGACGCCACGGACGACGACGACGTCTGGGCCGACCACGACGCGGACAGCGACTCCGACTACGACGACGACTGACCGCCGCCGTCCAAGCCGCGGCTGAGCGAGCCGGGTCCGCACCGCGCGGACCCGGCTCGCTCAGCAGGGCGCGTCCGCGGCCGGGGTGAACTCCAGCCGGAGCGAGTCGGTGCGCGGCAGTACCAGGGCGGTCCCGTCGGCCTTGTGCCACTGCACGGGGAGCAGGAAGTACTGGCCGCCGGACTGCAGGACCAGCTTCAGCCCGGTGTACCGGTAGCGGTAGGCGGTGTCGGGGTTGCGACACTGCGTTTCCCGGACCCCGGGTGCGGTGAGGTTCAGGCTCTTCGCGCTGTACAGAACGGTCTCCGGCGGCGTGGCCAGAGCGGCTTCGATCTGGATGGCCCGCCCGATGCCGACCGAGGCGGAGTAGTCGGCCACGGCCCAAAAGAGTCCCACGCTGACCAGTGCGAACGCCGCCACCCACTCGGCGGTCGCCACCGCGGCCGGCAGTTGTGGGCTGCCGCAGCCGGCCACCAGCAGGGCCAGGGCCGGCCCGATCGGGCCGGGAATCCGACGCATGGGTGCCTCTGTTTCTCCCACTCCCCGAAGCAGTAGTCGCCCGGCCCGGGAGCCGGTTACAAGATCGGCGGCTTCAATCGAGGTACACGCGGTAGCCCTGGGCCACGGCGCGGAACCCCAGCGATTCGTAGAACGCGTGCGCCGCTTCGCGCCCGGACCGGGACAGCAGCTGGACCTTGTAGCACCCCGCTCGCCGTGCCGCGGCGAACGCCGCCTCCATCAGGGCGGCACCCACGCCCGACCGCCGGTGTCCGGTGGCGACCACGACGTTCTCGACCAGCATGAACGGCCGGGCTCCCCGGGTGAGGTTCGGCAGCGTCGCGCAGTCCGCCGTTCCGATCACCGCGCCGCCGCACTCGGCGACGAGGATCACCCGGCCGGACTGGGCCTGGACGGCCCGCCAAGCGGCCGCCGCCGCCTGCGCGGACGGGGGCGGGTCGTCCGGGTGCAGCTCCCGGAACAGGGCGAGCAGGGCCGGAACGTCCGCCTCGCGAGCGGGCCTGGTCGTGATCGTCATACCGGCCACTCTGCCCTTACGGGCAGCCGGGCGTACCCGAAGGTTTGCCGCTGCGTGGCTGGCCGGGCCGGGTTCTCGCGATCATCGTGGAGGCACCGCCAGTGCGAGGAGGTCCGCCGGTGATCCACGAGGTCGACGAGGCGCTGCGCCGGCTGGTGAAGGACGAGGCGCTGCGGGGCAGCGAGGTCGACGTCGCCTTCGACGCGCCCACCAAGGACTGGGCCGCCCGGCGGAACGCTCCGACGGTGAACATCTACCTCTACGACGTGCGCGAGGACATGCGGCGCCGGTCGCGGGGGCTGCTCAACGAGTACGACCAGCGCGGGGAGGTCGCCGCGCGGCACCTGCCGCCCAAGCACGTCAAGCTGTCCTACCTGGTCACCGCGTGGACCCAGCGCCCCGAAGACGAGCACCGGGTGCTGTCGGACCTGCTGCTCGGCCTCCTGAGCCACGAGGCCGTGCCGGCCGAGGTGCTCACCGGGTCGCTGGCCGAGATGGGACTGCCGGTGCCGATGACCGTCGCGCTGCCGCCACCGGAAGACCGCGCGTTCGCCGACGTGTGGACCGCGCTGGGCGGCGAACTCAAGCCGTCACTGGACGTCGTCGTGTCCGCCCCGATCCACAGCGGACGCGTCTACCCGGCCGGGCCGCCCGCCAAGGAAGGCCTCAAGCTCGACTCCGGCGGCGGCGAGCTCATCGGGCACCACGTGTCCGCGGCCGGGGCCGTCGAAGGGCAGCGCCGGGTCGCGATGGCCCGTACCCACCGGAAGCCCCGGTGAGCCTGGAGTACCTGTTCGAGCGGCTGGCCCGGCTCGAACAGCGCATCCGCGACGCCGTCGACAGCCGTCGCGCGGCCGACCCGAACCCCGACGACCCGTTCCGCGGCCTCTACCTGTCCAACGAGACGATCGACGCGCTCCTGGAAGGGCTCCGCGAGCCCTTCACCCCGTTCACCGACTCGGCCCCGGACGGCCGGCTGCGCCCGCTCGCCGAACGCGCGGAGCTCACCGGCGTCGACGTCGAACTGCTGCTGGTCGCGCTCGCCCCCGACCTGGACAGCCGGTTCGAGCAGTTCTACGGCTACCTCAACGACGACGTGACCCGCCGCCGCGCCAGCGCCGGGCTGGCGCTGCGCCTGTGCGGGATCCCCGAGGCGTCAGCCGCCGGCCGCGCCCGGCTCGACGCCGACTCGCCGCTGGTCACCTGCGGCCTGCTCGCCGTCGGCGAGGACGAACGGCCGTTCCTCTCGCGCACCCTGCGGGTCCCCGACCGGGTGGTCAACCACCTGCTCGGCGACGACCGGCTCGCGCCCGAGCTCGCCGGCTGCGCGCACCTGGGCACCGAGCTCGTCGACGTGCCGGGCCGGGAGCGGCTCGCCCGCGCGCTCCACGGCGGGGTCAAGCTGGTCTACCTGAAGGAACAGCCCGGTGGCGGCGCCGAAGAGCTCGGCGTCGGTGCGCTGGCCGCGGCCGGCTACCCGGCGCTGGTGGTGGACGCGGCGCGCTGGCAGGCCGAGCCCGGCCGCGCCGAGCTCACCGCGTCGCTGCGGCGGGAGGCGTTGCTGCGCGGCGCCGGGATCGTGCTGGGCCCGGTGGAGGACCCGCGGCTGGAGGAGCTGGCGCACCCGGCGATCCCGCTGGTGGCGCACGGCACCGGCGCCTGGGACCCGCGCTGGAGCGCGACGCCGCCGTTGCAGCTCGACGCGCTGCCGCTCTCCGGCGCCGACCGCGCGGAGCTCTGGCGCAGCCGCCTCGACGGCCGGCTCGCCCCGGGCGTCGACCCGGGCGAAGCGACCGCGCACTTCGTGCTGGGGCCCGGGCAGATCGCCCGCGCGGCGAAGGCGGCATCGGTGACCGCGCTGGCCGACGACGGGCTGGTCCGCATCGACCACGTCCGCGCGGGCGCGCGCAGCCAGAACGCCGCCGGCCTGCAACGGCTCGCGCGGCGGATCGAACCGGTCGTCGGCTGGGCCGACCTGGTGCTGCCGGCGGGGGTGCTGTCGCTGCTGGACGAGCTCGCGGCGCGGGCGCGCTACCGCGACCAGGTGCTCGACGACTGGCGGATGCGCCCGGGCGGCGGGCGCGGCCGGGGCGTGACCGGCCTCTTCGCGGGGGATTCGGGTACCGGCAAGACGATGTCCGCCGAGGTCATCGCGGCGTCGCTCGGACTGGACCTCTACACCGTGAACCTGGCGACCGTGGTCGACAAGTACGTCGGCGAGACGGAGAAGAACCTGGAGCGGATCTTCACCGAGGCGTCCGGGGTCAACGGCGTCCTGCTCTTCGACGAGGCGGACGCGATCTTCGGCAAGCGGTCGGAGGTCCGCGACGCGCACGACCGGTACGCCAACATCGAAAGCGCGTACCTGCTGCAGCGGATGGAGACGTTCGACGGGATCGCGGTGCTGGCGACGAACCTGCGGGCGAACCTCGACGAGGCGTTCACGCGCCGGCTCGACGTGATCGTGGACTTCCCGCTGCCGGACGTCGAGCTGCGCCACCGGCTGTGGGACCGCTGCCTGGGCACCCGGATGCCCCGGGGCGCGGACCTGGACCTGGGGTTCCTCGCGGAGGCGTTCGAGCTGGCGGGCGGCCACATTCGCTCGGCCGCGGTCACCGGCGCGTACCTGGCGGCCGAGGCGGGCCGCCCGGTGGGGATGGGCGACCTGGTCGGCGCGGTCGCGCGCGAGTACCGCAAGCTGGGCCGGCTCTGCCTCGACCGCGAGTTCGGGCCCTACCTGGCGATGGTGACGGACGGCTGAGCTGCCCGTAGGGGCAGCGTTCGCTGCCCGTCCGGACGCGCACCGCAGTCTGGCGTTCGCCTCGCCGACGGGGCAAGCTTTACGGGCGGCGGAGGGAGCGAACATGCGCGGGCACAGTCACGAAAACGACCTCGACCCGACCCTGCGGCCGAAGGGCGACCGCATCGACCGGGAGGACCACGACCTCCTCGGCCGGGCGGCGGCGGCCGGCCGCACGGACGTCCTGGGGCCGGCGGGCATGCTGGGCCTGCAGCGAGCGGTGGGCAACGCGGGCACGGCGTCCCTGGTCGAGGAGGAGCGCTCACCGGTCCACGACGTGGTCGGTTCGGGCGGCGGCGCGCCGCTGGACACGGCGACGCGGGCGGACATGGAGTCCCGCTTCGGGGCGGATTTCTCCGATGTGCGGGTGCACACCGACGGGGCCGCGCACGACTCGGCCAAGTCGGTGAACGCGCAGGCTTACACGGTG
Organism: Amycolatopsis sp. NPDC005003; assembly: GCF_053600695.1. NCBI lineage: Bacteria > Bacillati > Actinomycetota > Actinomycetes > Pseudonocardiales > Pseudonocardiaceae > Amycolatopsis > Amycolatopsis sp. NPDC005003. The sequence goes on from NZ_JBSGAI010000009.1 coordinate 43,717, forward strand.
GGTTCGAACATCGTTTTCCAGCGCGACAAGTACGACCCGTCGTCGGATACCGGCAAGCACATGCTGGCGCACGAGCTGACGCACGTGGTGCAGCAGCGCAGCGGCCCGGTGGACGGGACGGACACCGGCGGCGGGGTGAAGGTCTCGGATCCGTCGGACCGGTTCGAGCGCGAAGCCGTGGCGAACGCGGACCGGCTGATGTCGACGCCGGCGCCCGCACCGGCCGGGCCCGCGGTGCAGCGGTGCGAGGACGGTGGGCACGACGAGCCCGTGCAGCGGATGACCATCCAGCGCGAAGAAGAAGCTCCCGCCGCCGAAGAGGGCGAAGAGGAGAAGATGGCGCAGACGTACGTGCAGCGTGAGGAAGAGACCGAAGAAGAGGCCTGATGGCGGGCGGCGGCCGAACCGCCACCCGCCGAACGTCACGCCACGCCGGTGTCCCAGGCGTCGGCCGCGGTGTTTTCGCCCCAGTACTCGTTCACGTGGACCGTGACCGCGTATCCGTCCGCGAAGAAGTTCTCGTGGGTGGACACGCACTTGCCGTCGTTGGACGGGTCGAAGGTGAAGGTCCACGAGGCACCGTAGGGCCCGCCGGACGGGACACCGCGAATGGTGGCGGCGATGCCACGGCCGTCCGTCTTGTTGTCGCACACGGTGATCTTCTCTTCGGAGGGATAGCCTGCCAGGTCGGCGTCGAAGAAGACCGCGCCACTCTTGCCGACCGTGTACAGCCACCCGACGTTCTTGGGCGGCAGCTCCGCCTGTGCCTGGGCACCGGCACCGAGCACGCCGGCCGTCACCGCCGCCGCCAGGACCCCCGACCGTCTCGCCCACCGCTTCATCGATCCTCCACTCGTTCGTGCCGCAACCAGGATCGGAACGGTGTCGCACGTCGCTTGTGGATGCCTTGCAGCACGGTGGCACCGGCCGGGGTCACTCCTTCCCGTCGGGTCCGGTGAAGCCCGGGATCTCCACGTCCTTGCGGTACCGCTCGGCCGCGCCCGTGTCGGCGTCCTTGGACCCCTTCTTGCTGTTGCAGGACCCGCACAGGACCTCGAGATTCCCCGGATCCGCGTAGAACTGCGAGCGGTCGCTCTGGCCTTTCGCCCGGCCCTGGGCGTTCCAGTGCCCGGCCACGGACTTCCGGTGGTCCAGCGCGTAGTTGTCGGCGTTGTTCGGCTTGACGCGGGCGGCGACGTGCGGGGCGATGCCGAGGAACGGGACACCCGGGCAGGTGAACGTCACCCCGTCCGGCCGCATCACCGCGGCGATCTTGGCGGCGTCGTGGCCGCTGTACTTGTGGGAGCCGCCGTAGAAGACCGCGCGGACGTCGTGGTACTCGGGCCGCAGCGTCTTGCCGTCGATCGTGTACTGCGTCTGGTCCGCGCCGCCTTCGGCCGGGGCGAGTTCGGGGCCGCCGTTCGGGGTGTTGGCCAGGAACTTGAGCACCGGGAACGTCGGCCGCCCTTCGGAGCTCCTGCTCCGGCCGCCGGCGTTGCGTTCCAGTTCGTACTGCAGCGTCACCCAGCCGTCCGCGCGGACGTCGGTGACCTTGGCGACGCGGTTGGTGGACTTCACGACGAACCGCTTGCCGAGGTAGACCTTCGCTTCGTCGACGGGCGCCATCGGGCCGAGGGGGAGTTCGCCGGTGTCGTCGGTCGGGTTGATCTCCAGGTGGGTCTTGAACTTGCCGGTGCTCCCCGGCACCAGCGCGATCTTGGTGAGCTGGTAGGTGTCCTTGATCTTCGGCAGTGCCGCTTCGACGGTGTGCTGGGTGGCGTTCGGCTTGCGCATCTCCGCGTCGGCCGCCTGCTTGGCCTGGGCGAGCGCCTGCTGCTTCTGGGTGGCGCTGCGCGGGTCCGGTACCCCGCTGTCCTTCTTGCCCTTGAGCTTCGACCAGACCTTCTTGCCCGCCTTGACGATCGTCCCGACGACCGAGTCGATCACCTTGCCCACCGGGGCCTGGACCTTCTCCAGCACCGACTTGATCTTCTCCGAAATCCCGCCCAGCCCCAGCAGGCTGGCCAGGAACCCGAGCACCATCGGCAGCGCCTTCGCCAGGGTTCGTTCGATCAGCCCGGCGACTGCCCCGGCCCCGCCGCGGGCGATCGACTCCACCGAGTCCAGTACCGAATCCACGAACTCCTTGATCTGCGCGGCCTTGTCCACGAAGAACATGACGATGTCGTAGATCGCCTTGCAGGCCTTGATGAACGCCGCCGCCGGGTTGAGCATCGAGATGATCCAGGTGATGCCGGCCTTGACGATCTTCTCGATCACGAATTCCTTGATCCGGCCGAGCACCATTTCCTTGAGGTCGCCCAGCTTCTGGACGATCCAGCGCCACAGGCCCGGCACGCCCTCGGTGATCAGGACCTTGACCACGTCGAGGGTCTGCTCCAGCTTCGCCAGCACGGGTTCCGGGATGAACCGCAGGATCCGCGCGCGGACGCTCGCCCAGGTCAGGCCCAGCAGCGACAGCACCATCTTCAGGATGCCCTTGGCGTCCAGCGCCTCCGGGATCTCGATGCCCGCGCTCGCGAGGTTGCCCAGCAGCCACCCCTTCAGGCCCTGCTTGAGGTGCTCGACGATGTTCGCGCCGAAGTTCATCACCCCGGTCTTGACCGCGTTGACCAGGTTCCCGAGGAACTCGATCGGCTTCGCGATGATCAACCCGACCGCGTTCGCGGCCCGCGACAGCACGCCGAGGAGCATGTCCTTCAGCTTGAGGATCGTCTCGATCGCGCCGCCGACGGCCTCCTTCGCCTTGCTCCACAGGCCCTTGTTCTCCGCCTGCAGTGCCTTGATCTCTTCGTCGACGGCGGTGCGGGCCTCGGTGTACTTCTGGGCCAGGTCCTCGACGAGCGCGTCCTGCTTCTCGTCGACGGACTTCTCGAGGTCGTCGAACTGGCCGCCGAACTCCTTCGCCGCCTCGCCCGCGATCTTGCGCAGCGCGGGCGACTGGGACGCCACCTTCTGCTGGACGCGGGTGCGGCCGTCCGCGATCAGCTGTTTCGCCTCTCCCAGCTTCTGACCGACGAAGTCCGCGATGTCGCCGATGACACCCTGCATCTTCGACTCGTAGACCTTCTTGGCCTCGAGGAAGAGGTTGTTCGCTTCGGCCGGCAGGTCGGCGAACAGGTCGTACGCCCAGCGCGCCGCGCCGGTGATGCCGTCGTAGCGCTCGTCCTTGTAGCGTTTCATCCGCGCCTGGTGGTCGGCGGTGAACGCGGCCTTGGCCTGCGCCTCGCCCGCCTCGAACTTCTTCGCCACCTGGTCGTCGAGCGCGCCGAGCACGCCCTCGACCTTCGTCTTGGTCTCGTCGAAGATCGCCTTGATCTCGCCGGTGATCCGCGCGCGGTCCTGCTCGTCCTTCGACTTCGTGGCCGACTTCGCCGCCTGGCCCTTCTGGCCGGCCGACGAGCGCGCGCCCGTCATGCCCGCCATCGCGGCCTGTCCGGATGCCTGGGCCGCGCCGGTGACCGCGGCCAGCTGCCCGGCCTCGGATTCGCGGACCGCGGCCGGTGCCGAAGCCGTGTGCTGCTCGCCTTCCTGCTTTGCGGCCAGCGCGCCGGTGAACTCCGGCTCGTTGGACTCGGCCAGCTGCTGGTCGGTGACGCCCGCCGCGGCCATCGCGCCCTGGGTTTCGCACTGGTCGGCCCGCAGGTCGGTCTGTTCGGGCGGTGCCTTGTCCGGGGTCGCCTTGCGGGCGTCCGGCGGCGCCAGTGCGGGCGGGGCGGGTGCTTCCGGCAGCGGCGTGACCGGCTTTTCCACGGCCCGGCTGGGATCCGGCGGCTCCTTCGTCCGGTCGGTGACGTCCTTGGCCGAGGCGTCCTTGCCGCTGGTGACCTTGCCCAGCACCTCGGTCTTCACCTGGTCCGCCTTGCCGGACGTGGCGAACTTGTCGGCGTCGTCGAGGTTCTTGGGCGCCTGCTTGGCGACCGCGGCGTTCACCGCGGCGATGAAGGCCGCCTTGTCGAAGCCGGCGGGCTTCGCCGCCGCCATCTTGTCGGCCTGGGCGGCTTTGGCCTGCGCGTCCTTGTCGTCGGTGGGCGCCACGGCGGCGTCCTGGGCCCTCTTGACCTCCGCGCCGGCGGGCGGGTGGGCCTTCGCCGTCTTGGCCTTGTCGCCGACGTCCTTCTTCAACGACTGGAACTTCGGGTCGGCCGCGGGGGTGACACCGGGCGGGGCGACCGGGGGAGCGGGACAGGCCTGCCGCTGCAGCGCGACCAGCCGCGACACCGCCGCGTTGCCCGCGGCGGTCTGCAGGCGCAGCAACGCGGGCGGAGCCGTCGGGCGCACCGGACGGGATGGCCGCGCGGGCTGCCCGGACGGCTCCCGCTGCGCCTTGTCCCGCCCAGTTGGCATGGGTTCAACTGTCGGCCCCCTCGGGCCGGTTGCCAACGACCGGACGGGCGGGCGCAACTGCCCGAACGGGCAGTTGCCTTTAAGGGCAGAGATCGGTTCCCGCGGGCCTAGCCGCACGGTCGTTCCGCGGAGAACCCCCTGGCAGCAGCATCGCCGAAGACAAGACTTGTGCGTCGACAAGGGAGGCACGCATGCCCACCTATCTCACGCCGGGGGTGTACGTCGAGGAGATCGAGGCGGGCGCACGGCCGATCGAGGGCGTGGGCACCGCCGTGGCCGCCTTCGTCGGCTTCGCGGCGGACGGTCCCTTCAACACCCCGACGCTGGTGTCCAACTGGGGCCAGTTCACCCAGACCTTCGGCGACTTCATCGAAGGCTGCTACCTGGCCCAGTCGGTCTACGGCTACTTCCTCAACGGGGGCACCAACTGCTACATCGTCCGCATCGGCGGCTCGCGCGCCGCGGACAACGGCTCCGCCCCGAAGCAGATCAGCGCCCACCAGGCCGTCCTCGGCGGCTACCGCTTCGTCGCGAAGGAGCTGCCCGAGGGCAAGCCGGCCGGCGAGATCACCGTCGAGGTGGCCGACCCGACCGGCGACAACCCGGCCGAAGACCGGTTCACCGTGCTGGTCAAGCAGGACGGCAAGGTCGTCGAAACCCACAACGTGACGACCAAGCGCACCAAGGAGAACGTCGTCACCGCGGTGCGGGAGAAGTCGAACCTCATCACCATCGAAGAAGTCGCCACGGGCGGCGCGGTCACCAAGCCCGACAAGGGCACCGCGGTGCTCTCGGCACCGCCGAAGCCGGCCGGCGCACCGCCGGTCCCGGGCCGGGTCGCGGCGAACGACTACGTCGGTGACGTCGCCGACCGGACCGGCTTCGGCGGTCTGGAGGCGATCGACGAGATCACCATGGTCGCGGCGCCGGACCTGATGGCCGCCTACCAGCGCGACCTGATCGACCTCGACACCGTCAAGGCCGTGCAGCTGGCGATGATCGCGCACTGCGAGCTGATGGGCGACCGGATGGCGATCATCGACCCGCCGCCGGCGCTCAACCCCCAGGAAGTCCGCAGCTGGCGGATGGACGCGGCCGGCTACGACTCGAAGTACGCGGCGCTCTACTACCCCTGGGTGCAGGTCCTCGACCCCGCGTCGGGCACCAACACCTACATCCCGCCGAGCGGCCACATGGCCGGCGTGTGGGCCCGCACCGACGCCACCCGCGGTGTCCACAAGGCCCCGGCCAACGAGGTCGTCCGCGGCGCGCTGGCGCTGGAGACGCACCTGACCAAGGCGGAGCAGGAGCTGCTCAACCCGATCGGCGTCAACTGCGTGCGGTCGTTCTCCGGCAAGGGCATCCGGGTCTGGGGCGCGCGGACGCTCTCGAGCGACCCGGCGTGGCGCTACCTGAACGTCCGGCGGCTGTTCAACTACCTCGAGGAGTCGATCCTCAACGGCACCCAGTGGGTCGTGTTCGAGCCGAACGACGACGCGCTGTGGGCGCGGATCCGGCGCACGATCAGCGCGTTCCTGGTGATGGAGTGGCGCAAGGGCGCGTTGTTCGGGCTCACGCCGGACGAGGCCTTCTTCGTCAAGTGCGACCGCGAGACCAACCCGGCCGAGGGCATCGACCTCGGCCAGGTGATCTGCGAAGTCGGCATCGCCCCGGTGAAACCGGCGGAGTTCGTGATCTTCCGGCTGGCCCAGATGTCCGGCGGCACCAGCCTGGTCAACGAGTGAGTGAAGGGACTCCACAGACATGGCACTTCCCGATCTTGACAAGGCGGTAGGCCACTCCTTCGGGCTCGAGATCGACGGCGTCCAGATCAAGCAGATCTCCGAGGTCTCCGGCCTCAAGATGGAGCAGGACGTCATCGAGCTCAAGCAGAACACCGTCGACGGCAAGTACGTCATCAAGAAGCTGCCCGGCCGCCCCAAGGCGGGCGAGGTCACGCTGACCCGCGGCCTCACCGAGGACAACAGCTTCGAGAAGTGGGTCAAGGACGCCCACTTCGGCAAGATGGCGACCGCGCGCAAGGGCGGCGCCATCATCGTCTACGACTACGAGGGCACCGCGCTCAAGCGCTACAAGCTCACCAACGCCTGGCCGAAGAGCCTGGAGATCGGCTCGCTGAAGGCCGGCGACACGAGCGTGCTCACCGAGAAGCTCGTCATCACCTACGAGCAGATGGAAGTCGAGTGAGCCGATGCGCAGGGTGATGGCGTCGGCCCCGGTCGAGGAAGCCCCCGCCGCCACGGCGGGGGAGCCCCGGTCGGAACGGCCGAAGCTGCGGACGGAGTTCGCGTTCGAGCTCCCGCGCGGGTACGTCGACGACGAGGGCAAGGTGCACCACTCCGGGGTGATGCGCCTGGCCACCGCCCGCGACGAGCTGATCCCGCTGCGGGACGACCGGGTGCGCGAGAACTCGGCGTTCCTCACGGTGGTGCTGCTGGCCCGGGTGGTCACCCGGATCGGCGACATCACCGACGTGCACGCGGGGATCATCGAGAACCTGTTCGCCTCCGACCTGGCGTTCCTGCAGGACATGTACCGCCGGGTCAACAGCGAGGGCCACACCAGGGCGGGCGTCGCCTGCCCCGAGTGCGGCCACAGCTTCGTCGTCGACGTCGCCGGTGGCCGCCTGGGGGAATCGTGACGTACGCGGCCGACCGGCTGCACGAGGAAGTCGCGTACGTCGCCTACCACCTGCACTGGTCCCTCGACGACATCCTCGACCTCGAACACCCCGACCGGTTGACCTACGTCGCCGAGATCGCCCGGATCAACACCCGGATGAGCCAGGGACGGTGACGCACGATGTGGTTCCGCAGGAAGGAGCCGAGCCCGTCGCCCGCGCCTGCTCCTGAGCCGGCCGCGCTGCCGGTGACGCGCGCGGAGTGGCGGAGCGTGGCGCCGATCCAGCGCGTGCTGGCCGAGCACCCGCTGGTCAACCCGGTGCAGCGGTTCAGCTCGACGCTGACGTCCTGGCGGAGCCCGGGCTACCTCGAGCCGCTCGGGCACAGCGTGGGCCCGGCGGAGCCCGCCGGCGTCATCGGCGACCTCGTGCGGCCGGCCATGCCGGTGGTGACTCCCGGGCCGGGTCGCACGCCGGTGCAGCGGGTCGCTTCCCCGGCCGGGGAAACCGAACGCGCGGAGCTGCCGCTGGTGCTGCCGGTCGTCGCGGCGGGTCCGGCCGTGCCGCCGTTGACGTCGGCCGGGAGCGCGGTGACCCCGCCGGTGCGGACGCTGCAGGCGATCGCCGAACCGTCCCCTGTGGACACTCCGGCGGCCGCGGACACCCCGGTGGTCCCGCTGGCCGCACCCGAACCCCCGGAGCCCGAACCGGCGCCGGTCGAGCCCGGGCGGCTGGAGCTGCCGCTCGTCCAGCGGACCGAGCAGGCGGTACCGCGGCGGCTGGGGCTCGGCGCGCCGATGCTGCCGGAGCCCGCTCCGTCGCTTCCGGTTTCGCGCCTGGAGGCTTCGCCCGGCATGCCGGCCGGTGCGGCCGCGACGGCGCCGACCGGCTCGCCGCCGATGAACTCCTTCCGCCCGCTGGACACCACGGAGCCGCCCGGGACACCGGGCGGCTCGACGAACGTTTCCGCGCCGCTTCCGGAGCCGGATTCATCCTCTCGAGGCTCGGAACTCCCCGTGGCGTCGACGGCCCGGGAGCCGGGCCTGCCGGTGTCACGGGCGGCCGAGAGTTCGCCGATGCTGCCGGAGTCCTCGCTGCCGGTCTCGCGGGTGGCCGAGAGCTCGGGGCACCCGAGTGCGGCACCAGGGCGGGAGCCGTCGTTGCCGGTCTCCCGGGCGATCGAGAGCCCGGCGCTTCCGGTGGTGTCGGCAGCGGCGGAGCCGCCGGTGGCGTCGCGGGCTGTTGAGAGCCCGGTGGCGCCGACGGTGGCGGAGTCTCCGCTGGTGGTCTCGCGGGCTGTTGAGAGCCCGGTGGCGCCGACGGTGGCGGAGTCTTCGTTGGTGGTCTCACGGGCGGCTGAGACTTCGGCGGTGCCGACGGTGGCGGAGTCTTCGTTGGTGGTCTCACGGGCGGCTGAGACTCCCGTGGCGCCGACGGTGGCGGAGCCTTCGCTGGTGGTCTCGCGGGCGGCTGAGACTCCGGGGGCGTCGACTGCGGCCGAATCTCCGTTAGCGGTCTCGCGAGCGGCCGAAACCCCGGTGGCGGCGGATTCTCGGTCGGTGGTTTCGCGAGCGGGCGAGACGCCAGTGCTGCCGGTAGTGACCGAGTCTCCGGTGGCGGTCTCGCGGGCGGCGGCCGAGACTCCGGAGGCGGCGCAATCTCCGTTGGTGGGCTCAGGGGCGGCCGAGTCGCCGTTGGTCGTCTCGCGGGTGGCTGAGACTCCGGTGGCGCCGGAGGCAGCGGACTCGCCGGTGGCGCCGACCGCGGGGGAGTCGCCGTTGGTGGTCTCTCGGGCGGTCGAGACTCCGGAGGCGCCGGTTGCGGCCGAGTCCCTGGCGGTCGTCTCGCGAGCAGGGGAGACTTCGGCGCTGCCGGTAGCGGCGCAGTCGCCGTTGGCCGGCTCGCGAGCCGCTGAGCACCCGGTGGCGCCGACTGCGGCGGAGTCTCCGATGGTGGTCTCGCGAGCGGTCGAGAGCCCGGTGGCGCCGACCGTGGCGCAACCCCCGCTGCCGGTCCCGGCCGAGTCTTCCCCGACGCCGCAACCGGTCGAGTCCCCGGTCGGCCGCTCACCGCTTCCGGTGGCCAGGGTCGCGGACGAGCCGTTGCCTCCGGCGACGCGAGCGATCGAGACCTCGGCGCTGCCCGTAGCGCAGCGGTCCACGCTGACGGCGGCCGGCTCCTCGGTGCTTCCGGGGCCGATGTCCTCGTCGGCCGCACCTTCCGTTGCGCAGGAGACCATGCCGACGGCGGCCGGGACCACAGTGCTCCAGGTGGCGCAGAGTTCCCCTCTGTCGGCCGGAACCTCGGTGGCCCAGGAGCCGCCGGTGGGTGGGGCCCCGGGGCCGTCGCTTCCGGTGCTGCGGGTGGCCGAAACCCCGGCCGAGCCGGTGGCCCCGGTAGCCGGGCGAGCACCGCTTCCGGTGCTGCGCGCGACGGAGATTCCGGCACTCCCCGCCACGAAAGCGGCACCGGCCGGTGAGGGGGCGCTGCTTCCGGTCGCTCGAGCGGTCGAGGACCCGGCAGCACCTGCGCGGAATGCTCCGCTCCCGGTCGCCGGCACCCTCGAAGGCTCGCCGTCGCTTGCCGCGGTGCCGCTGCTTCCGGTGGCCGACCGGATCCCCGCCGTTCCCGTGGCTTCCTCCGAAGGCGTGTCGCCGCTGCCGGTCGCGCGGGCGGCCGAAGACTCGGCACCGCCGGTGGGCGGAGCCACGCGAGCCGTCGAGACGGCGACACTTCCCGTGTCTCGCGCACTCGAAGGCCCCGCCACGCTCCCGGTCGCGCGAGCGATCGAAGCACCGGCTCTTCCGGCCCTGGGGTCCGTCGACGGTCTGGCGCCGGTGGCGGGCGCCGCCCGGCCGCCGCTTCTGGTCGCACGGGCGATCGAGGCTCCGGGGCTCCCGGTGGCCCGCCCGGCCGGCAGCTCCGAACCCGCGGCGCCGCCTCTCCCGGTCGCGCGGGCGATCGACGGCCCGGCCGGCCGGACCGCCGAAACCCCGGCGCTGCCCGGCGGAACACTCGCGGCTCTCCCGGTCGCGCGGATCGCCGACCACAGCACCAACCACAGCACCGACCACAGCGCCGAGCGGGCCCAACCGGCCACACCGGCCGCACCGCCCACGCCCACCTTCACCACGGTCGTCCAGCGTGATCCGGAACCCGTGTCCGCTCCCGCGCCGGCCGCGGCCCCACCACCACAGCCGGAAACCGACGAGCTCGTCAAGAAGCTGTTCGACCCGCTGCTGCGGCGGCTCAAGACCGAACTCCGTCTCGACCGTGAGCGCCGGGGCGCGCTCACCGACCGCCCGCACTGAAGGAGGAGCCGATGCCGGACACCGAAGAGGCCGTTGCCGTGTGCTACGTCGTCAAGCTGGACGACAAGAACCTCGGCAACCTCGGCGCGTTCTCCAGCTGCGACGGCCTCGGCTGCGAATTCGTCATGGAACAGCGGGAAGAGGGCGGCAACAACGGCATGGTCTGGCAGCTGCCGACCCGCATCAAGTACTCGAACATCAAGCTCTCGCGCCCGGTCACCGAGGCCAGCTCGCAGATCACCAAGTGGTTCGCCAGCCTGGCCAGCGGGATCGAGCGCAAGACCGCCACCATCGAGGCGCGCACCCTCGAAGGCAAGGTGATCGCCAGCTGGGCGCTCGAAGGCGTCGTCCCGGTGCGGTGGAGCGGGCCGCAGCTCTCGCCCGACTCGCCGAAGGTCGCCACCGAGACCCTCGAACTGGCCCACCACGGCTTCCTCAGCCCGGCGAAGAAGGGCTGACCCGTGTCCGCCTCGCCCGTCACCTTCACCTCGGCCGGCTCTCAGTCCACGGCGGCCTACAGTTCCGGCGCGCCCAGCAACCTGCAGCGCGCGGTGCTCAAAGTCCACAAGCCGCCGCAGTCGGGCGGTACCGGGCAGCCGCCCGGGGACCTGATGTTCGACATCGAGTTCCAGTTCAACCCCAAGGAACTCTCGCTGAGCAAGAACGCCAAATGGGGCCGGGACGCCCAGCCCAACGCCAAGAAGAGCGCGCCGCCGCAGTTCAAGGGGTCCGATCCGGCCAAGCTCGCGCTGGAGATGTTCCTCGACGCCACCGACAAGATGAACGACGCCGTCGTCAAGAAGGTCGAGCAGCTGTTCACCTGCTGCGTGGCCACCGAGGACAGCCGCCAGCACAAGAAGCCCTCACCGCCGTGGGTGATCTTCAAGTGGGGCGGGATGACCGGCTTCCCGGCCTACGTCGCCAGCGTCACCGCGAAGTACACGCTGTTCACGCCGTCGGGGACGCCGGTGCGCGCGGTCTGCACGGTCAACCTCGAGGAGATCTCCGGCGAACTGGGCGGCCAGAACCCGACGTCCGGCGCGCTCGCCGCCCGGGACACGCACGTGCTCGTGGCCGGGGACTCCCTGCCCTCGGTGGCGTTCCGCGCCTACGGCGACGCCGCGCGGTGGCGCGACATCGCCGACGCCAACGGCATCGACGACCCGATGCGGCTGCGGCCCGGCACCCGGCTCCTGGTGCCCGCGCTGGAGGAGCTCCATGGCTAACGAGACCTTCACGAACACCCTCATGGTCGAGGTCGAAGGCACCGCGCTGCCCGACGACGTCCGGGTGATGCTCGGCTACGCCTACGTGGACGACAGCCGGAACCTGCCGGACACCTTCGTGCTGCGCTTCCGCGACCCCGGGGCCGTCGTGCTGGAGAAGGGCAAGTTCAAGGTCGGGGCGAAGATCAAGCTGAAGGTCCAGACCTCTGACCCCGAGGCCCCGCAGGACCTGCTCTCGGGCGAGGTCACCGCGGTCGCCATCGACCTGGACGCCCACGGCACGTTCACCGAGGTCCGCGGGTACGACCACGCGCACCGGCTGTTCCGCGGCCGCCGGGTCGCGGCGTACCCGAACATGACGATCGCGGACGTCGTGCGCAAGGTCGCCCAGCGCGCGAACATCCAGGTCGGCAAGATCGACAACGTCAAGGGCTTCGGCGGCCGGCCGAACACCCAGCTGAGCCAGGACAACGTCAGCGACTGGGAGTTCCTGTCCCGGCTGGCCGACGTGGCCGGCGCGCAGATCGCCGTCCGGGACGGGAAGCTCAACTTCGAACTCCCGGAGAAGCCGTCCGGCGCGCCCTCGACCAGCACCAAGGCCACCGCCGACCCGCTCGTCCTCGAGGCGCACGGGACGCTGGTCAGCCTGCGCGCCAGCGTCACCGCAGCCGAGCAGGTCCCCGAAGTGCGGGTCAACGGCTGGGACTACGAGAACAAGCAGCCGATCACCGCCACCGCGACCCCGAAGAACGCGGGCACGGAGGTGCCGTCGGTGGACCCGGTGGCGCTGGCCGGCAAATTCGCCAGCCCGCCCTTCCTCGACGCCGCCGCGCCCCGGCGCACCCAGGCCGAGGCGGACGCGACCGCGAAGGCACTGGCCGAGAAGTTCGGCAGCGCCTGCACCGAACTCGACGGCGTCGCCAAGGGCAACCCGAAGCTGCGCGCCGGCACCGCCGTCACGCTCACCGGCGTCGGCCAGCCCTTCTCGGGCAAGTACACGCTGACCAGCACCCGCCACCTGTTCAACGACGAGGTCGGCTACACCACCGAGTTCGCCGTGTCCGGCCGCCAGGAACGCTCGCTCTACGGCCTGGTCGCCGGCGGGGCGAAGAGCTCGACGTGGCCGGGCGTCGTGCCCGCGCAGGTGACCGACCTGAAGGACCCGGCGAAGCTCGGCCGGGTCAAGCTCACGTTCCCGTGGCTGGACAAGGAGTTCACCAGCACCTGGGCGCGCACGGTCCAGCCGGGCGCGGGCAAGGAACGCGGCGCGGTGGTGCTGCCCGAGGTCGGCGACGAGGTCCTGGTGGGCTTCGAACACGGCGACTTCGAAGCGCCCTACGTCCTCGGCGGCCTCTACAACAGCAAGGACACCTCGCCGTCGAAGTTCACCAAACCCGTCGTCGACGGCAACAGCGGCGAGGTCGCGGTGCGCGGGTTCGTCTCGCGCAAGGGCCACAAGCTCGAGTTCGCCGAGGACGACGGGATCATCCTGTCGTCGGGCGACGCGAAGTTCGTGGTCAAGATCGACCAGAAGAACCAGGTCATCGAGGTGACCAGCGGCAAGAGCGTCACGGTCAAGGCGCAGAACGGCGTGAGCATCGACGCCGGCAGCGGGCCGCTGGAGCTCAAGGGCCAGAAGGTGTCCGTGAAGTCCCAGACCGACGCCAGCATCGAGGCGAGCAGCCAGCTGAAGCTGAACGGGACGGCGGGCGTGAAGGTCGAGGGCGCGAGCGTCTCGGTCGCGGGCCAGGGCCAGACGGAGCTGACCGCCAGCGGTGTCGTCACCGTGCGCGGCAGCGTGGTCAAGATCAACTGACGGGGGAGTGCGCATGCCACCAGCCGCGAGGGTCGGCGACCCGACCGGGCACCCGGGCGTCATCGCCGGGCCCGGCGTGCCGACCGTGCTGATCGGCGGGATGCCCGCCGCGAACGTCGGGACGCTGCACACGTGCTCGTTCCCGCCGCCCGCGGTGCACCCGCCGACGCCGATCGCGCCGCCGGGCTGCCCGACGGTGCTCATCGGCGGCATGCCCGCGGCCCGGATGGGCGACATGGCCGCCTGCGGCGCGCCGATCGTCATGGGCTGCCCGACCGTCCTGATCGGAGGCTGACATGGATTTCCTCGGCCGCGGGCTGGCGTTCCCGCTGCACACCGACGCGACCGGCTCGATCGCGCTCGTCGGCGGCGAGCGCGAGGTCGTCGAGAGCATCCGGCTGATCCTGGCGACCTCGCCCGGCGAACGCCCGATGCGCCCCGAGTTCGGCTGCGCGGTGCACGACCTCGTGTTCGCGCCCGCCGACGCGGCGACCGCCGGGCAGATCGCCTACGAGGTCCGGATCTCGCTGGAGCGCTGGGAGCCGCGGATCACCCTCGACGACGTCGTCGTCAGCTTCGACGAGGCCGACCGCGGCACGCTCCTGATCGACATCCGCTACCGCCTGCGCGGCACCAACGACCCGCGCAACCTCGTGTTCCCCTTCTACGTCATCCCGCCGCACGACTCGGGCGAGGACGGTGCGTGATGACCCTGCCGATGCCCAACCTCGACGACCGCCGGTTCCAGGACCTCGTCGACGAAGCCAAGTACCTGGTCCAGCGCAACTGCCCGGAGTGGACCGACCACAACGTCTCCGACCCCGGGGTCACGCTGATCGAGACGTTCGCGCAGATGGTCGACCAGCTGCTCTACCGGCTCAACCGGGTGCCCGACCTGCACTACCTGCGCTTCCTCGACCTGATCGGCGTCCGGCTGTTCCCGCCCGCCGCGGCGCGGACCGACGTGACGTTCTGGCTCTCGGCCGCCCGCGACGTCCCGGTGGTCGTCGCGGCCGGCAAGCAGGTCGCGAGCGTGCGCAACGAGGTCGAGGACCCGGTGGTCTTCACCGTGGAACGCACCCTGAACATCGTGCCGTGCTCGCTCGCGCACCTGGCGACCAGCACGGCCGACACCGGCCTGCCCCCGGTCGACCGCACCGACGAACTGCTCGTCGGCGGCGGCCCGGCGGCCTTCTCCGAAACGCCGGCCCCCGGCGACGCCGTCCTCTTCGGACTGTCGGACGCCGTGCCCGGCTGCGCGGTCCTGCTGCGGATGAACTGCGAGGTCGAAGGCCAGGGCGTGGACCCCCGCGACCCGCCGTGGCTGTGGGAGGCCTGGGACGGCACCGGCTGGGCGGCGTGCGAGGTCGACCGGGACAGCACCGGCGCGTTCAACCGGGCCGGCGACATCGTGGTGCACGTCCCGCACGGGCACACGATGTCGGTGCTCGCGCGGCAGCGGGCCGGCTGGCTGCGCTGCCGCCTGGTCGAGGCCAGGCAGAACCAGCCGTTCTACCAGCGTTCGCCGCGGCTGCACACGGTCGAAGCCTCGACCATCGGCGGCACGGTCGCCGCCGTGCACGCCGAAATCGTCCGCAACGAGATCGTCGGGACCTCCGACGGCACGCCCGGCCAGCGGTTCCCGCTCGGCCGGCCCCCGGTCGTCGTCGGGGAGGGCGAACTGGTCGTCGAGGTCTCGGGCCCGGACGGCTGGCAGCAGTGGACGGAGGTCCGCTCCTTCGCCGACTCCGGCCCGGAAGACCGGCACGTCATGCTCGACCGCGTCGGCGGGCAGGTCGAGTTCGGGCCTGCGGTGCGCCAGCCCGAGGGCGGTCTCCGGTTCTACGGGGCCTTCCCGCCCAAGTCCGCCGCGATCCGGGTGCCCGAGTACCGGTCCGGGGGCGGGCGGCGGGGCAACGTCGCCCGCGAGGTGCTCGAAGTGCAGCGGGACCCGATCCCGTTCGTCAGCAGCGTGGTGAACCGCCGTCCCGCGATCGGCGGGGTGGACGGCGAGTCGGTGCAGGACGCGGCGGTCCGCGGCCCGCTGCTGCTGCGCACCCGCGACCGCGCGGTCACCGCCGAGGACTACGAGCAGCTCGCCCGCGAAGCGGCGCCGGAAGCGGCCCGGGTGCGGTGCATCCCGGCGCACGGCCCGGACGGCCGCGAGACCGGCGCGATCCGCGTCCTCGTCGTGCCGGCGGTGCCCGACACCGGCGAACTCGCCTTCGCGACCCTGATGCTCGAAGCCGGCATGCGCGGCCGGATCGAGCGCTACCTCGGCGAACGACGCTGCGTGGGCGCGCTCGTGTCGGTGGAACCGCCCTTCTACCAAGGGGTCACGGTGGTCGCCCGGCTGCGCGCCCGGCGCCGGACGACGGCGGGCACCCTGGGCGCCCGGGCGAGCCAGGCGCTGTACGACTACTTCAACCCGATCAGCGGCGGCCCGGACGGCGACGGCTGGCCCTTCGGCCGCCCGGTGCAGTCGGGCGAGGTGTTCGCGGTGCTGCAACGGCTTCCCGGCGTCGAGCTGGTGGAGGACGTGCGCCTGTTCGCCGCCAACCCGATCACCCGGGAACGCGGCGAGCAGGTCGACCGGCTCGACCTGCCGCCCAACGCGCTCGCGTTCTCGTTCGGGCACCAGGTCCGGGTCCGGGAGGCGGGCGCATGAGGGCGGGGATCCCGGGGCTGCCGAGCCCGCACCCGATCGGCGAGCAGCTGCCCGCGGTGTACGCGGAGGACCGGTTCGTGCAGGGCTTCACCGGCGCGCTCGACGAGGTCCTCGCCCCGGTGATCTCCACTTTGGACAACCTGCCGGGCTACCTCGACCCGGGTGTGGCGCCCGCCGACTTCCTCGGCTGGCTGGCCCACTGGGTCGCGTTGCGCGTGGACGAGAGCTGGGGCCCGGAGCAGCTGCGGCAGCTGGTGACGCGCTCGGTCGAGCTGCACCGGTGGCGCGGTACGCGGCGCGGCCTCACTGAACACGTGCGGCTGCTGACCGGTGGCGTGGTCGAGGTGACCGACAGCGGCGGGGTCGTGGCCGACCCGCAGCCGGGCGCGCCGCTGCCCGACCCGGGACCGCCGTGGGTGCAGGTGCGCGTGCGGGTGCCGGACCCGGCCCAGGTCGACGTGCGCCGGCTGACGGCGGCGGTCGTGGAAGCGGTGCCCGCCCACGTGCGGGTCGCGGTGGAAGTGGTGGAGGGCTAGCGGATGGTCATCTACGCGGAGTGCGGGCACCAGGGGCCCGCCGACGTGGAGTTCTGCGGCGAATGCGGCCGCTACCTCAAGTGGGACGACGACGGCCCGGTCGCGGTGCGGTCGCAGCCGGTGGTGCAGCAACAGCAGCACCAGGTCGTGCAGCCCGCCGAGCCGATCGCCCCGATCCGGCAGCCGGTGCAGCAGACCGTCGCGGAGGACGTCCTCAACCCCGGCGACCTGATCTGCGGCCGCTGCGGCAAGGGCAACGCGCCGACCCGCAACTTCTGCAGCCGCTGCGGCGCGTCGCTGGCCGAGTCCGAGGTCGTCAAGACGTCGTGGTGGCGGCGGCTGTTCGGCCGCAAGCCGAAGGAGCACAAGGCGGGGGCGCGGCCGGGCAAGGACGGCGTCCGCCGCCGGACCGGCCGGGCCGGGGCCGCGCGCCGGACCGTGGGCAAGGTGATCCGCCGGGCCGTCGCGGTCACGCTGATCTTCTCGGCCCTGATCTACGCGCTCTACCAGCCCTTCCGCAGCGCGATCAACACCGCGGCGGTCGGGCTGTGGAGCCAGGTGACCGGCGTCTTCGAGGCCAAGCTCAACCCGATCCACCCGATCAAGGTGACCGCGACCGCGCAGACCGACGGGCATGCGGCACCGCTGGTCTCCGACAACGCCAAGAACACGTTCTGGGCGGCGCCCGGTGACAAGGAACAGACGCTGGTGTTCACCTTCGACCACCCGGCGGACCTGCGGAAGGCGATCGTGTACTCCGGTGACGCGGCGAACTTCGCGTCCGCGCACCGGCCGCAGAAGCTGCACCTGGTGTTCTCCACCGGCAAGACCTACGACGTGGTGCTGGCGGACACGCCGGACAACCAGGAAGTCACGATCGAGAACAGCGAAGGCGCCACGAGCGTCGAGCTGCACGTGACCGGGCTGTACCGCTCGCTCAAGGGCACGGACGTCGCGATCTCCGAGATCGAACTGTTCGAAGCCGGCTGATCCACAAAGCTTTTGGGGAGGAACCGACCATGCGCGCGAACCGAGCGGTGGCGGGCATCGCGGTCGTCGCGTTGCTCGGCGGCTGGGCGATCACCGGTGCGCTCTCGCCGACCGAGGCGCAGGCGCCGGTACCGGTGGCCTCGCCGTACCGCGTCGGGTACGTCAGCCAGGACACCACCGGCCTGTACCAGGCGAACGCGGAAGGCGTGCGGCCCGCGCTGCCGGCCGCGGTGGGCGGCGTCGACTCCGACGCGTCCGCGGGCACCGGCGGCATCGTGTGGGTGAGCCACCGCGCCGCGGCGGCCGGCGGCGCCGAGCGCGACGGCGAGCTGTTCCACCTCGGCGACGAGGCCAAGGCGCCGGTGCAGCTGACGAACGACGACGCCGTCGACCTCCACCCGGCGTTGTCGCCGGACGGGCAGACGGTCGCGTTCGCCTCCGAACGCACCGGCAGCCGGAAGCTCTTCGTGATCGGCGTGAACGGCCAGGGCCTCCGCCAGGTGACGTCGGGTCCGGCCACCGACGACTCGCCGAGCTGGTCGCCCGACGGCACCCGCCTGGCGTTCAGCAGCACCCGCGACGACCCGGCCGGCGACATCTACACCGTCCCGGTCGCCGGCGGCGCGCCGGCGCGGCTGACCGCCGACCCGGCCGCCGACACGCAGCCCGCGTGGGGCCAGGGGCGGATCGCGTTCACCACGACCCGGTTCCACCCGGCCGGCGACGTGGCGCTGGTCGCCGAAACCGGGGGCGCGGTCACCCGCGCGATCCCCGACCCCGGGGACTCCTCCGAGCCGGCGTGGTCGCGCGACGGCTCCCGGCTGGCCTTCACGACCCGGGCGCAGGACCCGCTCGGTGACGTCAAGCAGATCGAGGGCACCACGGTGTCGGTCATCTCGGCGCGGAGGGACGTCGGCGAGACCGAGCCGACGTTCCGCGCCGACGGCCGTCCGGTGTTCACCGAACTGGACGCCGGCGAGACCACCGACATCTGGAGCTCCGACGCGACCGGCGGCGACCGCCGGGACATCACGAACCGGCCGGGCGCCGACGAGTTCGACCCCGCGTTCTCCGCCGACGGCTCCCAGCTGGCCTACACCCAGGCCGGTCCCCGCGGGTCGTCGTCGGCGACCGAGGTCGTCGTGGCGAACGCCGACGGCAGCGCACCCCGCCCGCTCACCGGCCGGGTGGACCGGACCAAGCACGAGCAGCACCCGGCCTGGTCGCCGGACGCCACGATGATCGCGTTCACGAACACGGTGATCGAGGGCGAGAGCAGCCGGGACTTCGTGCGGATCGCCCGCGTCGCGGACGGCCGGATCCTCGGAGACATCCCCATCCCGCCGAACCTGCGCGGTGACGACTCCCAGCCCGTGTGGTCGGCCGACGGCACGAAGATCACCCTGACCCGGGCGGCCTCACGGGTCGCGCCGCCTCCGCCGGGCCGGGTGCAGCCCACGGTGGTCGACATCCCGGTCGGGCAGGGCTCCTCGGCGGCGATCGACAAGACCGTGCCGACGGACAAGGTGCCGGCCAAGCCGGACATCGTGCTGCTGATGGACCAGACCGGCTCGATGGGCACCGCCCTGAAGAACATGCAGGACAACCTGACCCAGGTCATGACCAACCTCACCACGGCGCAGCCGGAAGCCCAGTACGCCGCCGTGGCGTTCGGCGACCGCGACGACGTCGCCGACGAGCACAACCCGAACGGCCGCCTGTTCCAGGTGCAGCAGGACCTCACGAAAAACCAGACCGATGTCGTCGACGCCTTCGGGAGGATCACCCCCGGCGGCGGGATCGACACGCCGGAGGACTGGATCTACGCCCTCGACCGGGTCGCCATCGGAGCGGTGACCTTCCGGCCGGACAGCAGCCGGATCGTCGTGCTGGTCGGCGACGCCCCGAGTCACGACCCGAGCGGCGTTCCGCAGCACCCCGACCAGGGCGTGACGATCGCCCAGGCGATCGAGCACCTCAAGGCGCAGGGCATCCGGGTGGTCGCGGTGTCGGCCGCGGGCGGCGGTGGTGGCCTCGACTCCACCGGCCAGGCGACCCAGGTGGTGACCGGGACCGACGGCGTCATCGCGAGCACCGATCCGGGCAACATCAGCACGGTGATCACCGAGAAGATCGGTGACCTCAAGGTGAAGGTGCAGCCGGTGCCGTTCTGCGACCCGGGGCTGACGCTGACGTTCACCCCCGCGGGGACGCAGCAGGTGCCGGGCGGCACGAACGCGAACTTCACCGAATTCGCGGCGGTCGCGGCGGACGCGCCCCTCGGGGCGTTCCTCCACTGCCGGGTGGAGTTCCGGATCGACGGGGAGAACTTCGTCCGGGCCGGCTACACCGAGGACGTCACCATCCGGGTCAAGGACCCGCGGCTGCCGCTGATCACCGTGCACGACAAGACGGTCACCGGGACCGCGCCCACGGTCGTCGAATACCCCGCGACCGCGATCGACGCCGACCGCGAAACGCCGCTCACGGTGTTCTGCACGCCGTCGTCCGGCAGCCTCTTCCCGGTCGGGGCCACCACCGTGACCTGCACGGCGACCGGGCGGGGCGGCACGGCCACCGAGACCGCGGTGATCTCCGTCGACCCCGGCGGGGAATTCCGGCAGGAGCTGTGGCAGGTTTCGCTCGCCGTGACGCCGGACCGCGTCACCGCCGGCACGCAGCGGGATCTCTCGCCGTCGTTCGGGGATCCGTGCGGCACCGGGCGGCAGGGCTCGGCGGACGTCTCGCCGGACGGCACGGCGCTGGTGTTCCAGAACGACCACCGTCAGCTCTGCGTGGCGCCATCGGACGGCGGGCGCGCGCGGATCCTGGTGCAGGACACCGGATCCGTGGACGACCCGGCCTGGTCGCCGGACGGCACGCTGGTCGCCTTCGACAGCGCGCCCGTCGAATCCCGGCCGGCCATCCGGACCGTGCCGGCCGCCGGGGGACCCTCGACGCCGCTGATCTCCGGTCCGGGCGGGGCGTCGCAGCCGGCGTTCCAGCGGATCGCCGACGTCGGCGTCACCGCCACGGCCGTCCCGGCCACCATCCCGTTCGGCGGCCTCACGACGTTCGAGTTCGTGGTGACCAACCACGGCGCGACGGCGTCGCCCGGGGCCGGGCTGTTCGTCCGGCTGACCGCCGGCCTGCAACAGCCGCAGGCACCGATCACCAGCGTGGGCACCTGCACGCCCGACCTCGTCTGCACCTTCGGCACGCTCGCGCCGGGTTCGCAGGCACGGGTGCGGTTCAGCGTCACCGGCGCCGAACCCGGGGCACAGGCCGCGACCGGCACGGTCACCACGGCCGGCCTGGACGCCGACGCGCGGGACAACTCCGCCACGGCCGTGGTCACCGTCGGCGAGAAGCCGGTGCCGCCGGTCACCCCGGGGTCGCTGTCGGTGGGGCTGGCGGTGTCGGCGGTCCCGCTGTTCGTCGGCGGCGACGACGTCGTGCTGACCTTCCTGGTGCACAACGGTTCCGGGGCGCCGATGCCGGACGTCCGCCTGGTCACCCAGCTGCCGCCGCAGCTGCCCGCGACCGCCGTGCCGCTCGCGTGCACGCCGGGCGGCGGGAGCTGCGCGCTCGGGACGCTGGCACCCGGCCAGACCGTCGAAGTCCGGATCGCCCTGGCGGCCAAGGCCGCGGCGGACGCACCGGTGGCGGGCACGGTCAGCACGAGCGGGCCCGACAACAACCCGGCCGACAACACCGCCAGTGCCCGGGTGGTGATCCGCCAGCCGGTGGTGACCGTGGACCCGGGCATCGCCCCGCTGGGCTCCGTCGCACGCGTGACGGGCACGGACTTCCCGCCGGGTGCGACCGTCCGGCTGGGCTGGTCGGCCGGGATCTCCGAGACACCGGGCCTGACCACGGTGGGGGTCGACGGGAAGTTCGAGGCGCAGTTCCTGGTCTTCCACCACGACCTGATCGGGCCGCGGACGGTGTCGGTGGCCTCGGCGAGCGGGCCGAAGTTCGGGACCGTGCCGTCGAACCCGATCCTCGTGGTCCTGCGCACGGAGCAACCCCCGTTCATCAGCCGCGGCTGAGCCGCACCCGAACCCGCTGCCCGTAGGGGCAACCACCGGCGCACGGCCGCACACCCGTCCGCTGGTGCCGGACCCGCAACACAAAAGGGAGACTTCCGCGCATGGGAGCAACGGCGACGCTGTCCGAGGCCGGCCTGGTCGCGGAACCCGGCCAGGAGACGAGCTGCACGGTGACCATCCGGAACGCCGGGCAGGTCGTCGACCAGTTCACGGTCGACGTGGTCGGCGACGCGAGTGGCTGGGCCACCGCGGAACCGGCGACGGTCAACCTGATGCCGGGGGAGACCGGGACGGTCACCGTGCGGTTCGCGCCGCCGCGGTCCTCCGACGTGCCGTCGGGGACGATCCCCTTCGGGGTCCGGGTGTTCTCGAGCGAGGACCCGGCCGGCTCGGTCGTCGAGGAGGGCACTGTCGAGCTCGGCGCCTTCACCGAGGTGACCGCCGAAATCGTGCCGGCCAAGGTGGAAGGCAGCTCCAAGGCCGACTTCGAGGTCGCCGTCGACAACCGCGGCAACCGGCCGGTGGCGGTCGAGCTGAGCCCGCTGGACCCCGAGGACGAGCTGGACTTCCGGCTCGAGCGCGACCGCGCCGAACTGGCCCCGGGCACCGCCGCGTTCATCCGGATGCGCGCCAAGCCGCGGAAACGCTTCCTGCGTGGGCAGCCGATCCGGCACCGCTTCCAGGTGTTCGTCGTCGCCGACGGGGGCGAGCCGCTCAAGACCGAAGGCACCATGGTGCAGCGGCAGTTGCTGCCGAAGTGGCTGCTGCCCGCGCTCATCGCGCTGCTCGTCGCCCTGCTCGCCCTGGCGACGCTGTGGTTCACCGTGCTGCGGCCGGCGGTCAAGTCGGCCGCCCGCGAGGCCGCCCAGGAGCAGAACCACGAGATCGTGAAGGCGGCGCAGGACGCCGGCGCCGGTGCCGATCAGGCGAAGAAGAACGCCGACCAGGCCAAGCAGAACTCGGAACAGGCGATGAAGGCCGTCGGCCTGACACCGCCGGGCGACCCCTCCGCCACCCCCGGCACCGGCCCCGGTCCCGGGACGCCGCCCACCCGCGTGTCGAACGCCGCCGCCGACGGGACACCGACGGACTTCCGGGTGGCCGCGGACGCGAAGATCGACGCCAACGTCAACAAGTTCACCGAGTTCCCCTACACCCTGCCGGACGAGTCCAAGACGCTGGTGATCACCGACCTGATCCTGCAGAACCCGCGCGGTGACACCGGAACCCTGCGTCTGCTGCGGGATTCCGGCGGCACCAAGACGGTTCTGCTGGAGGTCGGCCTCTCGAACTTCCGCGATCTCGACCACCACTGGCTGCAGGCCTGGCGGTTCCAGCCGGGGGAGAAGATCGTGCTCGCGGTCAGCTGCCAGAACCCGGGGGACCGGGGCCGCTGCACCCCGTCGGTCTCCTTCTCCGGCCGGGTCGAGTGAGCGGGTGCTAGATCAGCCCTTCGCGCATGGCGAACGCCACGGCGTGGGCGCGGTTGCGGAGCTGGAAGCGGTTGGTGATGTCGTGCAGGATCGACTTCACCGTCCGCTCCGAGTAGCTCAGCTGGTCGGCGATCTCCTTGGTCTCGAAGCCGTCGGCCACGAGCCGCAGCACCCGGGTTTCCCGCTGGGACATCCCGGCGAGGTCCCAGCCGTTCGGGCGCAGCACGTCCCGCTGCAGCCGGGACACCCGCGACAGCAGGCGGCCCAGCAGGTCGGGCGGCAGCGCCCCTTCGCCGACGGCCGCGGCCTTCACCAGCCGCACCAGGGTGTCCGGGGTGGCGTCGGCGCGGCGGATGATCGCCGAGACGCCGTTGCCGACGACGTCCAGCAGTTCCGAGTCCTCCACCTCCCCGGCGACCAGGACGACGCCCGCGTGACCGGCGCACTGCAGGCTGCGCAGCAGCTGCCGGGCCTCGGCGTTCAGCCGCTCCACGATCACCAGCACCACGGCGGGCTCGTCGGAGTTCTCGTCGGCGAAGCGGATTTCGGGACGTGACCGCAGCGCGGCCGTGACGCCCGCGTGGGTGATGGTGTCGGTGGCGTGCAGCAGCACCGGAACCTGGTCGGTGATCATGGGTGAGGCCCTCCCTCGAACGACGTCGGATCGCTCCACCCCCAAGGATCGTGGCGCGGACGCTCGCCGAACAGGGACATGGCGTCCCGATTGGTCCCGCTTTCCTTACTCCGATCGGGTTTCCTTACTCCGTTCGGGCAATGCCGGCCTCCTTGGCCTTCGCGATGGCCTGGGTCCGATCGGTGACGCGGAGCTTGCGGAAGATGTGGGACACGTGGTTGCGCACGGTTTTCTGGCTCAGCACCAGCTCCTCGGCGATCGAGGCGTTGCCCTTGCCCTGTGCGACCAGCCGCAGGATCTCCTGCTCCCGCAGGGTGAGCCGCGGGAACGACTCGTCACGCGGAGTCGCCGTCCCCAGCAGCGACAGCACCCGGGTGGCGATGGCCGGGCTGAAGATCGCCTCGCCGTCGCCGATCACCCGGACCGCGCGGATGATCTGCTCGTTGCGCGCGCCCTTGAGCAGGTAGCCGCGGGCCCCCGCGCGCATGGCGGCGAACACCGCGGCTTCGTTCTCGAACATCGTCAGCATGAGCACGCCGGTGTGCGGGCTCGCGCTGACGATCCGCCGCGTCGCTTCGACGCCGTCGAGGTCCGGGAGGTTGAGGTCCATCAGGATGACGTCGGGCTCGAGCCGGCCCGCGTCGGCGACCGCGGTCAGGCCGTCGGCGGCCTCGCCGGCGACCTCCATCCCGTCGGTGGCGTCGAGCATCGCGCAGAGCGCCGCGCGGAAGACGGGGTGGTCGTCGACCACGAGGACGCGCAGAGAACCGAACACCGCCTCACTTCCCCGCGGCGAGCGGCAGCCAGGCGGCGATCCGCGTGCCCCCGGAGGAAACCGGCTCCACCCGGCAGCCGCCGCCGAGGTCGCCGGCGCGTTCCCGCATCGACCGCAGCCCCGTGCCGCCGACCGCCGGCAAGGCGCCGCCGTCGGTGCCCACGCCGTCGTCGACGATCTCCACGTGCAGATCGCCGTCCCGCGGCCAGAGGTGCACGGTGCACTCCCGGGCCCCGGAGTGGCGGGCGACGTTGACCAGCGCCTCGCGGATGATCCGGTAGGCGGTGACCTCCACCTCCGCCGACAGCGGCGGCAGTTCGCCGCGCACCTCGACCCCGACCCGCAGCGGCCCGTGCTCGGCGGGCACCCGGCCGGTGAGCGTGGCGGCGTACCGGCGCACGGCCAGGACCAGCCCGGCCTCGTCGAGGGCCGGCGGCCGCGCGTCGGCGACGATCCGCCGCAGGTCGGTGATCGCGCCGTAGAGCTCTTCCTCGAGCCGGGCCAGCAGGTGCTCGGTGCCCGCCCGGTCCCGCGCGATCAGGTCCCGGGCGGCGCGCAGGCCGAGCACGGCGGCGGTGAGCGTCGGCCCGAGCCCGTCGTGCAGATCGTGGAGCACCCGTTTCAGCCGGTCTTCGTACCCCGCGGGACGACCGCAGTCGGCGACGACGAATGTCCGGCGCATCTTCTCCCCGTCCGCCAGAAATGGTCTGGACCCCCCAGGGCGAACCGGGGGTACCAGCTCTCGTGCGGGTAGCCCAGCCGGCTGCTCCGTTTCGCGTAGCGGGATGGTCACCCGCTGTACTAATCGCCGGATGTTGCCCCGGCGTTTCAGCCGGAGCCGCCGCCGCAGGTCACGGAATGGTCCCGATGCGGAAACGCTCGTAACGCTGCAGGTCGGGGCAATGATCCGTTCGGCTCAGCGGGTCCGGGCTGCTAAAAACGATTCATGAACTGCCCGGTGAACCGGTGGAAATTCGACAAAGCCGGGGCGCTGCACTTTCGGGAAGTCGCACGGGCGGATGGAGCAGAACGACGGCGGCAAGTGGCCGAACGGTGGTTGCGCCGATTCTTTTCGTTCCTCCGATCGATATGGGAATGGCGTCAGTGGGCGGGGAAACGGCCATTCGAGCGGTGAGGGACGACACCGACCACCGGCCGCTCGCCGGCCTCGGGCATGAGCCGCCGCTCGCCGGCGCTCACGGAACCACGACCGGCGTCCCGGGCAGCGCCAGCCGGACGGGGATCTCCGGGGCGATCCGCGCCACCGCTTCGGTGTAGTGGCGTGGGTCGCGGTCGCCCTTGGTGATCATCCGGTCGCCCAGCCGGCCGCTGTGGAAGGCGTAGTGGTGCGGGACGGCCAGCGCCGGCTTCAGCGCCGCGGTCAGGCCGGCGGCCTCTTCGGCGTCCATCACCACCTGCTCCAGGTGCAACGGCCGGATGCAGAGGCCGTTCGTCGGCAGGATGGCCAGGTCCACGGGGCCGAACCGGTCCGGGATCGTGTCGAGCTCCGGGACCCGCAGGGAGTCGCCGCCGAAGAACACCGTGCGGCCGCCGGCCTGGATGACGAACGTGACTTCGTGGACGCCGTGTTTGCCCGGCGTCGCCGTCACCGTGAGGTCGCCGACCGTCGCGGCGTCCCACGCCTCGACGACGCGGACGTCCCGGAAGCCCTTGTCCCGCGCGATGGCCGCCACCGTGCCGGGCCCGATCAGCGGGGTGCCGAGGTCGAAGCCGCCGGCGACGAGGCCGTCGAGGTCGCAGTGGTCGTAGTGCTCGTGGCTGACCACGAGCGCGTCGACCCGGCCCAGCGCGGCGACGGTCGAGGCGACCGGCTCGCCCTGGTAGTAGGTCGCGGCCTGGGTGAACCACGGGTCGGTCAGGACCCGGAGCCCGCCGATCTCGATCAGCTGGCAGGCGTGCCCGATCCGGGTCACGCTCAACGGGGTGCGCATGCATTTCCTCCCAGGGTTCAGTGGCCGAGGTCGAGCAGGGCGCCGAGCAGTTCCTCGGGCGTCTCGACCTGCGGCAGGTGGCCGGTGTGGGGGAGCAGGGTGAACGTCGACAGCGGGATCGCGGCCGCGTAGGCCTTGCCGTACTCAGGTCCGGCGATGCCGTCGCTCTCGCCCCAGACGACGTGGACGGGGATGTCGATCCCGCCGAGCCGCCCGGCGAGCTCCGGGTCGGCCATCGCCGGACCGGTGTAGCCGATCAGGGCGCGCACGTCCGGGCTCGGCCCGGTGCCCCCGCCCGCCGGCGGCGCCGGAGCCCGGCTCGGGTCGTGAAAGGACAGTTGCCGGATCTCGGTGAGGGACATGCCGCTGATGTCGGTCAGCGGGTGTCCTTCGACCTCGATGCCGATGCCGTCCACGATCACCGCGCCGCTGACGCGCGGGCTCTTCTGCAGCGCGATCTCGGCGGCCAGCCACCCGCCGAAGGAGTTGCCGATCACCGTGACGTCGGTGAGTTCGAGCTCCTCCAGCAGTCCGACGTACAGCCGGGCCAGCTCGGTCACGCCGGTGAGGCTCTCGGCCTTCGGGGTGCCGGCGAAGCCGGGGTGGGTGGGCAGCAGCACCCGGGAGTGGGTGCGTTCGGCGAGCAGGTCGGCGAACCCGGTCATCGTCGCGACGCCACCACCGCCGTGCAGCAGCAGGAAGGGCCGGGTGCGGTCGCGGTCCTGGAACGTCACTTCGGCCGGGCCGAAGGTGCGGGTTTCGGTGCGGGTGGGCCGGAGCGAGCCGGCCGGGGGGAGAGTCGCCATGAGTCCTTCTCGGTCTCGGGGTGTGTACCTAAGGAACCTTATATAAGGTTGTTTAGATAAGCAACCTGACCTCGATGGGATAGGGTGAGACCATGAAGTACCGCCCCGGCGACGTCTCCTTGGCCGTCAAGCGCCTGCAGCACCGCCACCACCGGGCACTGAGCCGGGCACTGGCGCCGCTGGGGCTTTCGCTGGTGCAGTGGGACACCCTGCGCCACCTGCACCGCCGTCCCGACGCCTCGCTGCACGAGCTGGCCGTGCTGACATTCCAAACCGACCAGTCCTTCGGCTCGCTGGCCACCCGCATGGCGGAACGCGGGCTCATCGAACGCGTTCCCGGACCCGGCCGGGCGGTGCGGCACAAGCTGACGGAGGAAGGCGCGCGGCTGCGCGCCGAGGGCCAGGACCTCGTCGACGGCGTCGTCGAGTCGTCCTTCCACGATCTGTCGGAGACCCAGCTCGACCAGCTGGGCGAGCTGCTGGACATCGCACTGGGGCCGGACCCGACCGCGTAGGGTGTATAACGACCTATTCAGCGGGGCGTTTTCCCGCTACCAGGTGACGGGCAGGCTGGTGACGCCCCGCAGCAATCCGCCACGACGCCAGCCGATGCCGTCCGCGGGGATGGCCAGGCGCAGGCCCGGCAGGCGACGGACCAGCGTCGACAGCAGAACGCGCAGCTCCAGCCTCGCCAGCGGCGCACCGACGCAGTGGTGCACGCCGAAGCCGAACGCGAGGTGGTGGTTGACCTTGCGGCCGAAGTCCAGCTCCCCGGCCGAGGCGAACACGGTTTCGTCCCGGTTGGCGGAGTCCAGCTGGACCAGGACCGCGTCGCCGGCGCGGATGGATCGGCCGCCGATCTCGAGGTCTTCCTTGGCGATCCGCGCGAAGTCCGCGACCGTCGCCAGCGGGATGAACCGCAGCAGCTCCTCCACCGCGGACGGGATCAGCTCGGGACGGGCGACGAGCGCCGTCCACCGTTCGCGGTCGGACAGCAGTTCCACCAGGAAGCTGCCGGTCAGGTTCGCCGTGGTCTCGTGGCCGCCCGCCAGCAGGGCGACGCCGAGCATGAGCAGTTCGTTGTCGCTCAGGCGGTCATCCTCGTCGCGCGCGGCGACCAGGGCGGTCAGCAGATCGTCGGTGGGTTCTTCCCGGCGTTGCGCGATCAGCGTGTTCAGTGCGCTCGCCAGCCGTCCGCGTGCTTCCGTGACGTCGTCGTGAGTCACGGCGCCACCCGAGGTGACGAGCGTCTCGGTGCACTCGCGCACCATCCGGCGCTCGCCCGGCGGCACGCCGAGCAGTTCGCTGATCACCGCCACCGGCAGCTCCCACACCACCGCCGAGGCGAAGTCCGCCGGGGGAGTGACGCGGTCGAGCAGCGCGTCGACGATTTCCTGGATCCGGGGCTGGAGCAGCGCCACCCGGCGGGCGGTGAACGCCATGGCCGCCAGCGCCCGGATCCGGTCGTGCTGGGGCGGGTCCATGGCCAGCAGGTTGCCGGCCGGTTCCAGGCCGGGACGTCCGCGCGGCACGTCCGCCCCGGCCGCCGCGGCCCGCGAAAACCGCGGGTCCGACAGCACGAACCGCGCCTGCTCGTAGCGCGTCACCAGCCAGGCGTCACCGCCGTAGGGCATCGTGACGCGCACCGGCGCTCCGGACTCCCGCAGCTCGGCGAACCGGGGGTGGACCTGCAGTCCGACGGCATCCCCGAAGGGGTAGGGCACAGGCTGGACGTCCATCGCCTCATCGTGCGCCGCACGCGAGCAGGGGAGTACCGCCTGCCGGGCCACCTCGTGGTCGAGGACGGTTCCGCCCAGGCGACGTGATCCGCGTGCCACAGGGAGCCTGAAGGCCGTCGGTGCCATCCAATATGTATAACGATCTATACGACGTGGAATAGGGCGAAACAACTTACAGCTGAAATGACAAACAAAACCGCACAGACCGGCGGCAGGCCAGGAGCTCTGGGTCGCTGCCGGGCGCCGTCAGCCGGTGATCTTCCGTGCCACCCCACCGTAGAGCTGCGTGTTGGTGCTCGGGTCGTCCGAGATGTCGCCGGGGCCGCCGGGGCGCCACAGCGCGCAGCCGACCAGGCCCGGTTCGATGAGTTCGAAGTCGCCGAACATCGTCTCGACTTCTTCGTATGTGCGGGTGGTCGCCTGGTCGTGGCCTCTGGCGAGGTTGAACGTGCCGACCGCGTTGTTGATCCGGTCGCTGTCGCGGTCGCTGACCAGGTGTGAGATCGCCAGGTAGCTGCCGGCCGGGACGCGGCGGCGGTACTCGGCCAGCAGCGCGTGCGGGTCGCTGGCGTCCGGGATCCAGTGCAGCATGGCCACCATCAGCAGGCCGATCGGTTCGCCGAAGTCGAGGCGGCGCAGTTCCGGGTTGGCGAAGATGCCGTCGGGGTCGGTGAAGTCGGCGTGCGCGATCGTGGCGTGTTCGCTGGTGCGCAGGAGCATTCTGCTGTGGGCGACGGCGATCGGGTCGCGGTCGACGTAGACCACCCGGCAGCGGGGGTCGATCTCGCCGGCGATCTGGTGGACGTTGCCCACGGTGGGGATTCCCGATCCGATGTCGAGGAACTGCCGGACACCGAGGCTCATCAGGGTGCGTACGACGCGGCCGAGGAATGCCCGGTTGAGCCGGGCGACGTCGCGGATGCCCGGCATGATCTTCTGGGCTTGTTCCGCGGCGTCGCGGTCGGCCTGGAAATTGTGGGCGCCGCCCAGCAGATAGTCGTAGGTCCGGGAACTGCTGGGTTTCGTGGTGTCGATACCCGGAGGAACCCATTCCTCTTCGTGGTGTTGCGTCATGTCGGTCCACCTCGCTCCTTCGAACGAAGAACATACTCACTCCGGCGGCGGCGTTGATTACGCCATCGGTGTGACGGCAATTCAGCCGATGGGTGCTGTCGCGTGCGACCGGATGGGCCTAAGGTGGCAGTCCTCCTTCCGGCGAGCCAAGGAGAGGAAATGAGCGTCCCGGTCGCGCCAGGCCGTCGGATCCTGCTGGGACACACCCCGTCGTTGCTGCGGCGGCGGGTCGGGTTCACGTCTTCCCTGCGTGTTCACGGTGATATCGTGCGGCTGTTCCTCGGTCCGCTGGAGACGTATTTTCTGACGAGCCCGGAGTTGGTCAATCACGTCCTCGTCGTCCAGGGGTCGAGCTTCTCGAAGGGGATCATCTTCGATCGTTTCCGGCCGTTCATGGGAAACGGGCTGGTGATGTCGGAGGGTGCGTTCCACCTGCGGCAGCGCCGGTTGATGCAGCCTGCGTTCCACGGTGTGCGGCTCGCTGCGTACGCGGACACGATGGTGCGGGTCGCCGGGGAGCTGACCGGTACCTGGCGGGCGGGCGAGGTGCGGCGGCTGGATGCCGACATGCAGCAGCTGGCCATCACGGTGGTGGGGGAGACGTTGTTCGCCACCGAGCTCGGGCGCAGGGCCGTCGCGGAGGCTCGCCGGTCGATCCCGGTGGTGCTGAAGGCGGGGATGGTGCGGGCGTTGTCGCCCCGGTTTCTCGAGCACGTGCCGGTGGTGCCCGCGAACCGGCGGTTCGACCGGGCCGTCGAGCGGCTCCGGCTGATCGTGCGGGAGGTCATCGCCGGGTGGCGCGCCGCGGGGGAGGATCACGGTGATCTGCTGTCGCTGCTGATGTCGGCCCGGGATCCCGGTACCGGGGAGGGGATGACCGACGAGCAGGTTTACGACGAGGTGATCACGTTGCTGACTGCGGGCAGTGAGACCAGTGCCGTTGCGCTGACTTGGTTGTTCCACGAGCTGGCTCGGCATCCGGAGGTGGAGCGGCGGGTCCGGGCCGAGGTGGACGAGGTGCTGGCGGGCCGGGCGGCCACCTTTGCCGATGTGGCGAAGCTGGGGTATTTGCGCCGGGTCGTGAGTGAGGTCCTGCGGATGTACCCGATCTGGATCCTGATGCGGCGGGCGTTGTGCGATGTCGAGCTCGGCGGGGTGCGGTTGCCGGCCGGGACGGAGGTCATGTTCAGTCCGTTTTCGCTGCACTTCGATCCGCGGTTCCACGAAGATCCGGAGCGGTTCGATCCTGATCGCTGGTTGCCGGAGCGGGCCGCGCGCGTTCCGAAGGGTGCGTACATCCCGTTTGGTGCGGGTGGCCGGCAATGCATCGGGCAGGCTTTTGCGCACACCGAAATCACGCTGGTCGCGGCCACGGTCCTGGCTGCGTGGGAGTTGTTTCCGGTGCCGGGGGTGCCGGTGCGCCTGACGGTCACTTCGGCGGCTTATCCCGACCGGATGCCGATGACCGTGGTGCCCCGGCGGGCGGGCTGATCGGCGCCGGAAGATCGTTTTTTTGTTCGCATCATCGATGCTGATCTCTTTCGGAGGTAGTTTCTCGTGTCCGGATTCGTTGGTGGGATGAAGCGCGTCGCCGTCCGTCGGCGGCGGGCCGCCGTGCTGGTGCTGGTGGCTCTGGGCTTCCTGCTGGTGCCCGTGTCGGCCAGGGCGGATGGGGCGAGCTGCCGGGAGCTGTACTTCCCGGTGACGCTGGTGGCGCTCCCGCAGACGATGCACGGCACGCTGTGCGTGCCGGCGGGTGGTGCGAACACGGTGCAGGTGCTCATTCCGGGCGGCACGTACAACAGTTCCTACTGGGACATCGGGTACCAGCCGGAGGTCCGGTCGTACCGGCTGGCGATGAACACGGCGGGGTATGCGACGCTCGCGCTCGATCGTCTCGGCACCGGTGGGAGCACGACGCCGCCGAGTGCGGTGCTGACGACGATCACCGAGGCCGCGGTGGTGCACCAGGTGATCCAGGCGGTCCGGTCCGGTGCGCAGGGGCCGCGTTTCGCGAAGGTGATCCTGGCCGGGCATTCGTTCGGTTCCGGTACGGCCAGCATCGAGGCGGGCACGTTCCACGACGTGGATGCCGTGCTCGTCACCGGGCTGGCGCACCGGCTGAACCTGGCCGGGACGACGGCGGTCTTCGCCGCCACGTACCCGGCCCTGCTCGATCCGCGGTTCGCGACCGGCGGTTACGACCCGGGGTACCTGACGACGGTGCCGGGCAGCCGGTATTCGATCTTCCACGCCCCGGGGCCGGAGGTGGCGGGGGCGGTCGCGTTCGACGAGGCGACGAAGGACACTTCGGCGTACGAGCAGGCGGCGGACCTCTTCCCGATCGGGATCATCGCTCCCTATTCGCTGCTGATCGACCGGCCGGTGATGGTCGTGCTGGGGCAGGACACGGTGTTCTGCGGGCTGCTGGCGACAAACTGCGCGTCGGCGGCGGGGATCAGGACGTCGGAGACGCCGTACTACGGCGCCGGGGTGGATCTGACGACGTATGCGCTGCAGGGGTATGGGCATGCGATCAACTACGCGCCGAACGCGGGGGACTACTTCCGGGCCGTGATCGACTGGGCCGACCGCAAGGTCGGCCGGTAGGGAGCGTGCGGAGGCCCGGATCCGGCATCGGCTGGTGACCGCGTCGCACGGTGCCGGCGTGGGTGCTCGTCTCCTTCGCCATCGACGGTGTACGGGACCGGGCCGGGCGGCGGTGTGTAAATTTCACCGTCTTTTTGGTCCTTTGTGGACGTTGGGCACGGCCTCTGAGGAGGGACGGCCCGCCCGGTCGCGCTCGCGGGCCGTCGGCGCTCGCGGGTGTGATTGACATTTGCTCGCCCGGGAGTTCAGGCTTGCGCCACGCATGTTAGCGATAACAGTCGTGGTACTCGTGCGTGAACCGATCTGGCCGTCCAATGGCGGGTAGCTGACCGGGAGAAGAGTCGTCATGAACAGAGGAATTTTCAGCCGCCGGGGCCGGCACGCGCTCGCCGTGCTCGTCGCCGCGGCGACCGTCGCGGCGACGGCGTTGCTGGGGACCAACGCGGCGCAGGCCGATGTCACCGGGGCCCTGCGCGGGGTCGGCTCGGGTCGCTGCCTGGACGTCCAGAACGCCAGCCAGACCGATGGCACCTCCGTGCAGATCTACGACTGCTCGGGC
Source organism: Amycolatopsis sp. NPDC005003 (assembly GCF_053600695.1). Classification (NCBI taxonomy): domain Bacteria; kingdom Bacillati; phylum Actinomycetota; class Actinomycetes; order Pseudonocardiales; family Pseudonocardiaceae; genus Amycolatopsis; species Amycolatopsis sp. NPDC005003. The sequence continues at coordinate 76,907 of NZ_JBSGAI010000009.1, forward strand.
GGCGCCGGCCAGCAGTGGACGTCGACGAACAGCGGCCAGCTGACGGTGTTCGGCGGCAAGTGCCTGGACGTGGCCGGCAGCGGCACCACCGCCGGCACCCGGGTGCAGATCTGGACCTGCCACGGCGGGGCCAACCAGCAGTGGCGGGTGAACGCCGACGGCTCGGTGGTCGGGGTGCAGTCCGGGCTCTGCCTGGACGTCACCGGCGCCGGGACGGCCAACGGCACCGCGGTGGCGGTCTGGACGTGCCACGGCGGGACCAACCAGCAGTGGACCGGCCTGTCCGGCACGCCGACGACCACGCCCACGACCACGACGACCGGGGGCACCGGCTGCACCCTTCCGTCGACGTACCGCTGGTCGTCTTCGGGTGCGCTGGCGCAGCCGAAGAACGGGTGGCTTTCGCTCAAGGACTTCACCAACGTCGTCTACAACGGCAAGCACCTCGTCTACGCGTCGAACGTCAACTCGTCGGCGTCGTACGGTTCGATGGCCTTCACCCCCTTCACGAACTGGTCCGACATGGCTTCGGCCGGCCAGACCGGGATGAATTCCGGGACCGTCGCGCCGACGCTGTTCTACTTCGCGCCGAAGAACATCTGGGTGCTGGCCTACCAGTGGGGTCAGTGGCCGTTCATCTACCGCACCTCGAGCGACCCGACCAACCCCAACGGGTGGTCCGCGCCGCAGCCGCTGTTCACCGGCAGCATCTCCGGCTCCGGCACCGGCCCGATCGACCAGACCCTGATCGCCGACGGCTCGAACATGTACCTGTTCTTCGCCGGTGACAACGGCAAGATCTACCGGGCGAGCATGCCGATCGGGAACTTCCCGGGCAGCTTCGGGTCGAACTACACGACGATCATGAGCGACACGCAGGCCAACCTGTTCGAGGCGGTCGAGGTCTACAAGGTCCAGGGCCAGAACCAGTACCTGATGATCGTCGAGGCGATGGGTTCGGGCGGGCGCTACTTCCGGTCGTTCACCTCGAACAGCCTGAGCGGTTCGTGGACCCCGCAGGCGGCCAGCGAAAGCCGGCCCTTCGCGGGCAAGGCCAACAGCGGCGCGACCTGGACCAACGACATCAGCCACGGTGACCTGGTCCGCACCAACCCCGACCAGACCAAGACGATCGACCCCTGCAACCTCCAGCTCCTCTACCAGGGCAAGGACCCGTCGGCCGGCGGCGACTACAACCGGCTGCCGTGGCGTCCGGGCCTGCTGACGCTGCAGCGCTGACCGGCACTGCCGGAGCAACGATCCACCCCGATGGGGCCTGGCCGGTCACCCGGCCGGGCCCCGTCGGGCTTCCCCACGGGAATGCGTGTCCGGTGTCACGGCGGCTGGTTCTGGAACTGGAACTGGACGCGCACCGAGCCGTCGAGGGGGACGATGACCGTCGCGTTGCTCGCCGACCACTTGTCGGCGACCAGGAACATCCGGTCCTTGCCGTGGATCAGCAGGCGCAGGTGCCGGTACCGGTAGCGGAACGTCTGGCCGTCCGACTGCGGCAGTTTCGTCTCCTGGACGCCGGGACTGCGCAGGAACAGGCTTTCTTTGGTGTCGAGGATGACGCTGGGCAGTTTGTCGAGGCGGTTCGCCTGGGCCATCGCGAGTCCCCGGCCGGACCACTGCGCGACGGTGGCGGTCATCCAGAACGCGCTGACCGCGACGACGAGGTACACGAGCGCGGTCGAGGTGCGGTGCAACGGCGTCGCGGACACCGGGGGCCGCAGGAGCACGCCGACGGCCGACCCGGCGCGGAACAGGGCACCGCCTGCCGCGATCAGCAGCGGTGTGACGAGGCCGTAGAGCCGCCAGTCACGCAGGAAGGGGTAGGCGAGGAGCAGGAGCAGGCCGCCGGTGAGGCCGGCCAGCCCGGCCACCTGCCCGCCGCGGCCCAGCCGTCGCATCCGGCGGACCGTCCGCGCGGAGGCGTCGGGACGGGTTCGCCGCCGGAGGGCGGCGTGCACCGCGACCGAGCCCGCCCCGGCCGCGGCGAACACCAGCAACGGCGTCAGCAGGGGTTGCGGGCTGCGCATGATGTAGTCCTGCGTGCCCAGCCCGATCGTGTCGACGTCGACGCCGAAGTATTCGTACTGCGAACGCGCCGAGACGTAGCCGAAGTAGAACAGCAGCGCGCTGAGCAGGGTCAGCGGCGGGACGATGGCCTTGCCCGTCTCGACGAGCCGTTCGAGCCGGCTGTCCTCGGCCACCGCGTCACCCGCTCGAGCTGGTCGGGGCTTCGGTCGTCGTCGGGGCCGGCTCGGTGGTCTTCTCCTCCGGCGTGGTCTCCTCCGGCGGGTGCACGTCGATCGCTCCCGGGTTCATCCGGTCCTTCAGCGCCCGGCACGAGCTTTCGAGCCCGGCCGCGCAGGAGAACCGGCCCGCGAACTCCAGCTGCGCGTCGTCGGTGGTCCCGGGGCCGGTGATCGTGACGGAGCACTGGCCGGCGCCCGGGCGGAAGGTGAACGAGGCGCACCCGGGAAGCCCGCCGCACCGTCCGCCCACGCGGTATCCGGCCGGCGGATCGATGCGGATCCGGGTGACGGTGACGCCGCTGTCCGGCAGTGCCTCCGGCTGCAGCCAGCTCGCGGTCGCGCACAGTTTCCCGGCCCCGGCCGGGTCGGCCTTCCCGCCGATCGGGAGCTCGGGAACCGAGATCGCGACGCCGTGGTCACCGGTACGGGGAGCTTCCGGACCACTCGGCTCGGTGCCGGGGCTCGGCGGCGCGGGTTCGGCGGTGGTGGGTTGGCTCGTGGTGCTCGGCACCTCGGGGGCGGCCGGGGTCGAGCAGCTCGCCACACCGAGGGCCAGCACCGCGATCGCCCGGCGCGAACGGAACAGGTTCATCGTGCTTCCTCCTCGGTGTGCAGAGCCGCCGGGAAGCGCCGTGATACGCCGGTCCTGCGCTTGACCTTGACACTGTGACAAGGTCTTCACTGTGTGCAGGAGGTGATCCCCATCAACCCGACCCACACCGACCCCCGGCACCGCGACCGGCTGCTCGCCGCGCTGGGGGCCGGGAATTCGTCCACGCGCCTGCAGGCCGCGCTCGCGGCGGGCACCGGCGCCGACCCCGCTCTCGCCGGGGCGCTGCTCGAGCGGTGCGCGATCGAGCCGGACTTCTTCGTGCGCGACATGCTCACCTGGGCGTTGACCCGCCTCCCGGCGGAGACCACCGTGCCCTTGCTGCTCGCCCAGCTCGGTTCCGGGCGGGCGCAGGCCCGGAGCCAGGCGCTGCACACGCTGTCCAAGATCGGGGACCGGACGACGTGGTCCGCGATCACCGGTTCGCTGCTGCGCGACGCCGACGACGAGGTGGCGCGCAGCGCTTGGCGTGCCGCTGTCGTCCTGGTGCCCGCCGGGGAGCGGGCGGCGCTGGCCGCCGAACTGGCCGGGCAGCTCGGTCGGGGTGACCGGACCGTGCAGCTGAGCCTGAGCCGGGCGCTCGTCGCGCTCGGCGAGGTGACCGAGCCCGCGCTGCGGGCGGGGTTGGCGAGCGCCGACCCGGTGGTGCGGGCGCACGCCCGCGCCACGGAACGGCTCCTGCACGACCCCGACGCCGCTTTCGACGTCGACATCGACGAGGCGAACCGGATCGTCGCGCTCGGCCCGGAGCGCGCCGGGGGCGCCGGGTGCTGATCGGCGAAGTGGCTCGCCGGTGCGGGGTGAGCACCCGGATGCTGCGGCACTACGAGTCACTCGGGCTGGTGCGGCCGACCGGCCGCACCGTGGGCGGGTATCGCGAGTACTCCGCGGCCGACATCCGCCGGATCTTCCACGTGGAAGGCCTGCGGTCGCTCGGCATGTCGCTGCGGCAGATCGGCCGCGCGCTGGAGGATCCCGCCTTCACGCCGGCCGCGCTGGTCGGTGACCTCGTCCGGCAGACCGAAGACCGGCTGCGGCGGGAGCGGGAACTGCTCGAGCGCCTCAAGGCCATCGACGCCTCGGCGCCCGCCGGGTGGCAGGACGTCCTGCGTGTCGTCGAGCTCCTGCGCGGCCTCGGCTCGCCCGACGCCGCCCGCCGGCAGCAGGCTGTCCTGGCCCGGGTCGAGGACGTGGCCGTTCCGGTCGACCCGCTGGCCAAGGCGATCCTCGCCGAAGCCGACCCGTTCGTCGCCGGCGCGCTGCGGTGGGCGCTCGCGCGGGCGGGCGGCGACGGGACCGGGAGCCTGGCGTCCGGCCTGCGTTCCGACGACGCCGAGGTCCGGCGGCGCGCGGTGCGGGCGATCGCCGAACTGCCCGGTGCGGAGGCCGACGCGGTGCTCGACCAGGCGCTCGGGGACCCGGATCCGGCCGTGCGCCGGCTGGCCGCGCTGGCGGCGGGCCGGCGCGGCGCGATCGCCGCCGTGCCGGTCCTCGCCGCCATGGTGGTCGAAGGCACGAACGACGTCGAGGCGGCCGAGGTGCTGGGCACACTCGTGCCGTCCGACGGGCAAGAAGCCCGGATCATCGGCATGCTGACCGGCGAGCTCGCCGCCCACCCCACGGACACCGCGGTGCGGATCCGGCTGGCCCAGGCACTGGCCGAGCTGCCGGGCAGGGCCGCCCGGGACGTCCTGCGGCAGCTGGGCCGCGACGAGGACCCGGACGTCGCCCTCGTCGCGTCGGCTCTCGTGGAAGCGCTCGAAGGGCGGCCCGGCGGCTGAGCGCGCCGGTCACGAGACCGTCGCCGCGATCCGCACCGCGTCCTCGGCGGTGAAGGCGCCTTCGAGCCGGTAGGTGACCGCGCCTCGCTGCCAGCTCAGCGACGGCGCCGCGAGCCGGGCCGTTTCGGTCCGCCACTGCCCGGCCCGGTCGACGTAGACCAGCGCGTGCGGCCGGTCGATCCAGATCGCCGGGGCGCCGGCGACGCTCACCCGCCGGCCCTCGGACATGCCGAGGAACTTCTCGAAGACCGGCCCGAGCTGCCCGTCGAACTCGTCCACCCGGACGGCGGGCTGCCCCGCGGCCGCGGCCGGCCGGCCCGGGCCGCCCCGGTAGAGCAGCGAAACGACCCGCGTCGGATCACCGGCGACCCGGACGTCGTCCGGCCCGCCGAGGGCGGCCGGGACCCCGATCGGGAACGCGGTCACGCGGCGCGCGCCGGCGAGGTCCACCGAGCGCTCACCGGGCAGCAGGCCCTCGCCGCGCACGGGAGGACCGGGTTCGCTGCGCAGTTCGATGCCGGCGAACCGCAGCAGGTCGGTCACGGTCGCGCGCACCGCGGGGGAGAGCGTGACCACCGCCGCGAACACCAGCAGGAGCGCCGCGGCGACGGTGACCCACCGCGGCACCGGCGGCCGCCGCCGCGGCCGGGCGGGCAGCCGGGCCAGTACGGCGGCGCGCACCTCGGGTGGCGGCGGCACGTCGAGGCGGCCGCCGAGGTCACGCAGCGCGGCGGCGAGCCGCGCGTCCCGGGGATCAGTCACCGACCGCCTCCTTGTCCGGCTCGGCCAGCAGTTCCCGCAGCCGGGCGAACGCGCGGTGCGCCCGCGACTTCACCGACCCCCGCGGGCACCCGAGCACCTCCGCCGTTTCTCCTTCCGTGAGGTCGAGGAAGTACCGGCAGATCACGACCGCCCGGTTCTTCTCGGGCAGGGCCCGCACCGCGTCCAGCAACGCCGCGTCCGACATCGCCTGGGCCGCCGGATCGCCGTCGCGGACCGGCTCCAGGCGCGTGGCGCGCAGCTCGGTCGCGGCGCGCCGGCGCCGGGAGCGGACGAGGTTGTGCGTCTCGTTCGCGACGATGCGCAGCAGCCAGGCGCGGAACGAGGCGCCACCGCGAAACGACGGCAGCGCCCGGAACGCCTTCACGAACGCCTCCTGCACGACGTCTTCGGCCTCGTGCCCGGCGCCCAGCAGGTAGGCCGTGCGGTGGGCGAGCGCGGTGTACCGGTCGACCAGCGTCCCGTAGGACGCCGGGTCGCCGTCGCGAATCCGGGCCACCACCTCGTCGTCGTCCGTCGCCCGCCCCTTCCCACCGGTGTTCCACCCTCCTGTACACCGGCCGCGGCCGCGAGGTTCCACCGGGAACCGGTCCGGGGTCCGCGGTGTAGTGCGGGCATGAAACTGCGACTCGTTTGTCTGCTCGGCGCCGTCCTGGCGGCCCTGCTGGTGTCGGCGCCCGGTGCCGTGGCGGGCAACTGGGCGGTCACCTACCTCGACCCGCTGCCGGACACCTTCCGGGCCGGCCGGCCCTACACCGTCGGTTATTGGGTGCTGCAGCACGGTTCCCACGTCAGCTACGGAGAACTCGGGGAGACGGCGCTCGTCTTCGCGCCCGCCGAGGGCGATCCGGTGGTGTTTCCCGGGGTCGCCCTGCGCGAACCCGCGCACTACGCGGCCGCGATCGCCCTGCCCCACGACGGGGTGTGGCGGGTGTCGGCACGCCAAGGCGTCTTCGCCGACCACGAGATCGGCACGCTGACGCTGCCCGGCGTGCTGGCGGTCACGCCGCCACCCACCCCGATGGTCCGGGGCGAAAAGCAACCGTGGGGCGCGATCCGGCCCCCGATCCCCTCGGACGGCGGCGGTGCCGTGCCGGCGCAGGCCGCCGCTGCGGTCCCGGTGGCGGCCGCTCCCGAGGCACCGGCGTCGCTGGGGGCGGTGCTGGCGGTGGCCGGGCTGGTCGTCGCCGGGGGAGCCGCGCTCGTGGTGGGCGGGCGCCGGTTGCGGCGCCGCTGATCCCGCCGGGCGCGGTCGTCACCGAGGGCGCCAAACGAGGCGCCCGCGAGATCGGCGGCCCCACCCACGCCGAGGTGGTGGCCGCGCCCGTCAAGCGGTGACAGCCGCCTGCTTCAATCCAATGTGGACATTCGACGGAACCGGCCGCACGGCCAGGTCGAGGGCGTGCGCTGATCGGCCCTCAAGCCGGCAGCCGGGCGCGGTGGCCGGAAACGGCGTGCTTTCCTGCCACCGGGGTTACGCCGATCGGGCCATCCGCGGCGGGCCGATTTCCCTTTGTATCTGTGGTAAAGCTCATCGCCCCTTTAGCAATGAGCTCAGGCAGAGGGAGATGGCCATGGGTCGGCCTGAACGCCCGCTGGACCCCACCGCCGGACCGGTCGCCGCCTTCGCCCACGAGCTGCGGGTGCTGCGGAGCCGGGCCGGGAACGCCAGCTACCGGGAACTCGCCCGGGCCGCGCACTTCGCGCCGTCCGTGTTGTCCAGTGCCGCCAGCGGCCGCCGGCTGCCGACCCTCGCCGTGACACTGGCGTTCGTCTCCGCCTGCGGCGGTGACCGGCTCGCGTGGGAACGGCGCTGGCGGAGCATCGCCGGCAAGAAGGGCGACGACGAGGCGCCGAAGGCACGCACCAGGACCGTCCGGCCGGCGCAGCTGCCGCTCGGCTCGAGAACCTTCGTCGGCCGCGAAGCGGAGCTGGCGGACGCCGCCGGGGTGATCGAGGCGAGCGGGCCGGGGCGGGCCCCGCTGCTCGTCACCGGGCCGATCGGGGCCGGCAAGGCCGCCTTCGCGTTGCGGCTGGCCGAAGTGGCCGCCGCCGGCTTCCCGGACGGGCAGCTCTACGCGGACCTGAGCGCCCGCGGGCCGGGCGCCCGCTCGGCCGACGGCATCGTGCGGGGCTTCCTGCGGGCTTTGGGCGTGCCGGCCCGCCTCGCGCCCGACGACCCGGCGCACCGGATCGACCTGTACCGGTCGTTGCTGGCCGAACACCGGCTGTTCGTCCTGCTGGCCGGCGCCGGCACCGAGGCGCAGGTGCGCCCGCTGCTCGGCCGGACCGCGCACAGCCAGGTCGTGGTGACCAGCCGCGCCCGGCTGCCGGCCCTGGAGGACGTGCACCGGGTCGAGCTGGGCGCCTTCACCCGCGCGGAATCGCTGGCACTGCTCGGGAGGCTCGCCGGCGAACACCGGATCCGCGCGGAACCCGCCGCCGCGGACGCGATCGCCGCGCTGTGCGGGGATCTGCCGCTGGCCGTCAGCATCATCGGGCGCCGGATCGCGGCGCGGCCGGAACGGACGATCGCCGCCACGGCCGCCCGGCTCTCCGGCCGCGAACGGCTGCTGGCGAGCCTCAGCGTCGGGGACGTCGACCTGCGCGACCGGTTCACCGCGGCCCACGACGGCCTTTCCGCGGCCGGCCGGGCGGTGTTCCGCCACTTGGACGCGGACTGGACGACGCCGGCCGCCGTCGCCGCGGCGACGGGTGCCGCCCTCGAGACCGCCGACGAGCTCCTGGAGTCCATTGTGGATGCCGGGCTCCTGCACCGCGCCGACGCCACCGGCCGCTACGCGATCCCCGAACTGGTCAGGGTGTTCGCCGCCGGGCGGCCGGAGCCGGCGGCGAGATTCCCGGGTCGGCGGGAACAGTTCCCCTACCCACCGGGAACCGGCCGAAATTAGCCTTTGCGCATCGGGCCGGCGGCGTTCACCGTCCGTTGTGGACTCCCATGCGCCGCCGGCCGTCGCGAATCCGTGACACGGAGGTGGCTGTGCGACCGACCAACGAGGTGGCCGGGTGACCGGCGCTACGCGGACCGGCGTCTTCGCGGTGCTGCGGGCGACCCCCGCCCCGGTCCGGTACCTGCTGGGCGGCATGCTGGTCAACCAGCTGGGTGCGTTCGTCCAGACGTTCCTGGTGCTCTACCTGACCTTCCGGGGCAGCTCGCCCGGCTTCGCCGGCGTCTGCCTCGCCGCGTTCAGCGTGGGCGCGATCTTCGGCGCCATGCTGGGCGGCGAGCTGACCCACCGGTTCGGCGGCCGGACGACGATCGTGGCGGTGATGACGTGCGCGGCGCCGCTGGTCGCCTCGATCCCGCTGGTCCGGGGCGTGCCCGCGGCGCTGCTGGCGGTGGTCGGGCTGTCCGGGCTGGCCATCCAGGCCTACCGGCCGGCGGCCGCGGTGCTGCTCGCCGAGTCCATGCCGGAAGAACACAAGGTCATGGGCTTCTCGATGATGCGCATCGCGCTGAACATCGGCGCCGCCGTCGCGCCGCTGCTCGCCGCCGTGCTCATCCAGGTGGACTGGGACCTGCTGTTCTGGCTGGACGGCGCGACCGCGGCGCTGTGGGCGCTGCTGGCCTTCGCCCTGCTCCCGAGGCACCCCGCGGCCCCGCACCGGACCGATCCCGGCGGCACCCCGGTGAGAGCCGCCGGTGCCCGGGCGGTGTACGGCACGATGCTCCGGGACACCCGGTTCCTGTGCTACCTGGTGGCCGGCGTCTTCGGCATGATGGTCTACGCCGGGTCGGTCGCGGTGCTGCCGCTGAACATCGTCTCCGCCGGCTACCCGGTCGGGCTGTACAGCACGGTGCTGGTGATCTCCTCGGTCGTGCTGATCACCTGTGAACTGAAGATCACCACCTACATCGTCCGCATCCCGAAGTACGTCGCCGGGCTGGCCGGCAACCTGGTCAGCGGGCTGGGGTTCACCCTCTACGGGCTGATCGCGCAGCACCCGTTCTTCGTGCTCGCCGGCGCCTTCTTCGCGGTGTCCGGGCTGATGATCCACGGACCGAGCACGGCCGCGCACCCCGCCACGTTCCCGGCCGAGGTGCGCAGCCGCTACATCGCGACGAAGGAAACCCTGTCCGGCCTGGCGGCGACGATCGGCCCGGTGCTCGGCCTGTTCGCCTTCACCCGCTACGGCGGCCCGGTGTTCTGGGGCTGCTGCGCGCTGCTGTCGGTCACCGCCGGCTCGATGCACATCTACGGCCTCCGGACGCCCCGGACGCCGGAACCCGTTGCCGAACCGGAAGCCGTGGGAGAACGATCATGACCGAACCCGAGGGCGTGCTGCTGGTCATCGGCAGCGGGCTGCGGACCTACCGTGAATACCTGGTCACCTCGATCCACCGCTGCGCCCGCCGGGCCGGGCTGGGGCTGGTGCTGCTGAACAACCTCAAGCCCACCTGGCAGCGCGGCTACTTCGACGAGATCGTCCACGTCGACGTGTTCGACGCCGACGAGATGCTCGCCGCCGCCCGCGAGGTCGCCCGGCGGCACCGCGTCGTCGGCCTGATGTGCTGGGACGAGCCCGTCGTGCTCGCCGCGGGCGAGCTCGCCGCCGAACTCGGCGTCCCCGGCCTGAGCGTGGCCGGGGTCCGCGGCTGCCGGGACAAGAACCGCACCCGGACCCTGCTGACCGCCGAAGGGCTGCTGCAGCCCGGATACGCCCTGACCACCGGCCTCGACGAGGCCCGCGCGGCGGCCGCCCGGATCGGCTACCCGGTCGTGCTCAAGCCGCGGGCCATGGGCGCCAGCATCGGCGTGGTGTTCGCGGGCGACGAGTCCGAGCTGGACGCCGCGTTCGCGGTCGCGATGGGCGCGGCCACGGTCGACCAGAGCCGCTACGGCGGGGCCGCCATCGTGGAGGGCTTCGTCCGCGGGCCGGAGATCAGCATCGACGCCGCCGTGCACAAGGGCGAGTACCTGCCGATGTTCGTCGCCCGCAAGCAGACCGGCGACCAGCCGTACTTCGAGGAGGTCGGGCACGTCGTCGACGCCGGCGACCCGCTCCTGCACGACGCGGAGCTGCTGGACGTCCTGGTGCGGGCCCACCGCGCGCTCGGCGTGGAAGACGGCATCACCCACACCGAAGTCCGGCTGACCGACCGCGGCCCGCTGATCATCGAGGTCAACGGGCGGCTCGGCGGCGACCTGATCCCGTTCCTGGGCAAGACGGCCACCGGCATCGACCCCGGCGAGGTCCTGTTCGCCGTCGCCACCGGGAACCGGCCGGTCATCACCCCCACCCGCCGCGCCGTCGCCGGCATCCGCTTCGGCTACCCCGAACACGACTGCCTGGTCCGCGAAATCACCGTCCCCACCGACCGCACCCGGGTGCCCGGGCTGGTCCTCGCCTCGCCGATGACCGCCCCGGGCACCACCCTGCGGCTGCCGCCCGGCGGCTACCTCGCCCGCCACTCGTTCGTGGTGTGCGAGGCCGACGACCCCGAAACCTGCGGACGGCGACTGGACACGGCCGCCGCCGCGGTGCGGGTCGACGCCGTCCCGGTCGCCCCACCGGAACCCGGTACCGCCTTCGAAATGCCCGCCGGGCTGCTCGACGTCGACGAACACGAGGGAGTTTCCGCATGACCATGACCGAGCCCGCCCGCACCGATGTGCCGCTCACCGGCGCGCAGATCCTCGAGAACGCGAAGGCGCTCGCGCCGGTCCTGCGCGAACGGGCCGCGGAGATCGAGGCGAACCGGAGCCTGCCCGCCGACGTGGTGCAGCTACTGCGCGACGCCGGCGTCTTCCGGATCGGGTTCAGCCGGGACTGGGGCGGCCCCGAGATGACGTCGATGGAGCAGACCGAGGTCATCGAAGCGCTGTCCTACGGCGACGCGTCCGTGGGCTGGTGCGCCAAGCTCGGCTCCGACATCGGCCTGCACGCGAACTTCCTCGACCAGGACGAGGCCCGCCGGATGTTCACCAGCATCGACATGCACTCGGCCGGGGTGCTCCCGGTGACCGGGCACGCCGAACGCGTTCCCGGCGGCTACCGGCTGACCGGCCGGTGGGGGTTCGGCAGCGGCTCGACCCACGCCGAGTGGGTGGCCTCCGGCGCGATGGTGTTCGAGAACGGCGAGCCCTACGCCAGCCCGGACGGCAGCAACCCGCACGAGTCACGCCTGTTCATGGTGCCGCAGGAAGACATCCGCTCCCTCGACAACTGGTACACCCTCGGCCTGTGCGGCTCCGGCAGCAGCGACTACACGATCACCGACGTGTTCGTGCCCGAGAACCACACCCTGACGTTCGACAACCCGAAGGTCCCCAACGGGCCGCTGGTGCAGCCGGACGTGATCCAGCGCAGCATGTGCGGCGTCCCGCTCGGCACCGCGCGGGCGGCACTGGACTACGTCCGCGGGCTCACCATCGAGCGGGTCGACATGCTCAAGGGCTCGCCGTGGCGGATGAGCGGCGTCGCCTGGAAGGACAACGAGCACATCCAGATCACCCTGGCCGAGTGCGAAGCCGACTACAGCACCACCCGCGCCGGGGTCTACCGCGCCCTCGAGCGGCAGTGGGAGGTCACCGCCGACGGCACCGGCACGCTCGACGACCTCACCCCCGACGAGCGGGTCGCGCCGGCGCTGACCGGCTGGCAGGCGTTCCAGATGGCCAAGCGGGTCGTGCTGCGGCTGTGCGACCTGCTCGGCACCGCCGCGATCCGGTCCGGCGACCCGATGAACCGGTGGCTCCGGGACTCGGTGACCATGGCCATGCACCCGACCGCCCGCGACCGCGTCACCCAGACGGTCGGGGCGCACCTGGTCGGTGCCCGGCCCTCGATGCGGTTCATGCTCGGGATCGTGGACAAGCCCAAGACGGAGCCCGGGGCCGATGCCTGAGCGGCCCGTCCTGGTCGTCGGGTTCGTGACGCCGGTGCTGATGGCCCTCACCGGCGCCGAACCCGACGGCTCGGTCGTCCTCGTCGAAGAGCCCGACGTCGTCCGCAAGCGCGACCTGCGCCCGAAACTGGCCGGATCCGCCCTGGTCCGCGAGCTGGTCGAGTGGGAGCACACCCGGCCCGGCTCGGCCGACGAGTTCCACGCCGCCCACCCGGACCTCGACCCGGTCGCGGTCATCCCGCTGATCGAGTACGCCACCCCGTTCGCCGCCCGGCTCGCCGAACGCTACGGCGTGCCGGGCGCGAGCCTCGGCGCCGCGCAGATCCTGCGGGACAAGGCCGTGCTGCGCCGGGTCAGCGCGGCCGCCGGCCTGGCCAACCCCGAAAGCGCCACCGTGACCGGCCCGGCGGACGTGCTGGCGTTCATGCGCGCCCACCCGGGCCCGGTCGTGCTCAAGCCGGCGAACCGGCAGGCCGCCGTCGGCACCCAGGTCGTGCCCGGTCCGGCCGACGTCGAGCAGGCGTGGGCGAACTGCGTGGAGCAGGACGAGGGCAGTTTCGTCCCGGACCGGCCGATGGAACTGCGCATGCTGGCCGAGCGGTACGTGCCGGGCGCCGAGTACAGCGTCGAGATGCTCGTCGCCGGCGGCCGGCAGCTGTTCGCCAACGTCACGGGCAAGCAGCTCTACCCCGGCCCGCGGCCGGTCGAGCTGGCCCACATCGTGCCGGCCGGCATCCCCGGCGAGCTCACCGCGACGCTGGTGGAGGTGACCCGCCGGGTCCTCGCGGCGGTCGGGTTCGCCGACGGGATCGTGCACTGCGAGTGGATCGTCGGCGACGACGGCGTCCCGTACCTCGTGGAGTGCGCGGGCCGAATCGCCGGGGACGGCATCATGGAGCTCCTCGACCGCGCCTATTCGATCAAGCTGCTGCGCGCGTACTTCGCCGTGATGCGCGGCGAAACCCCGCCCGAGCTGCCCACGCGCGCGACCGGCGGCGCGGCCGCCCGGTTCGTCACCATGGAACCCGGCGTGATCGACGCCGTGGCGGGCCTGGAGCAGGCCCGCCACGTGGAAGGCGTGTTCCTTGTCGACCTCCAGGTCGGCCCCGGGCACCGCTTCGCCGGCCTGCGCAGCTCCTGGGACCGCGCGGGCCTGGTGATGGCCGAGGCCGACAGCCCGGCCGAGGCCCTGCAGCGCGCCGAGAAGGCCGCCGGCCTGGTGCGCATCGAGATGCGCCCGGAGTAACCGCGTCCCCGCAACGGGAAGAGGCCTTCGCCGATGGTCCGGCGAAGGCCTCTTCCCGTCGGGTGAATCAGCCGCGCAGCCGGCGACCCACCCCGACCGCGGTCGCCGAAAGCGCGGTGGCGCCGAAGAACTTCAACAGCCGGTGCTGGCGCGTCGCCCGGTGCTGGGCCTGCAGGTACGGGATGGTCGTGTTGGTGACCATGGCGTGCAGCGGCATCCAGCGGTGGCGCAGCAGCTTCTCCAGTACCGTGTCGCAGGCCCGCTCCAAGCGGACCGCCGGGGACCGCACGGTGTCGCGGAGCTCGGCGAAGTTGCGGTGCGACATCGTGGCGAGGGCGTCGGTGTTCGGCTTGCGGCGGGCGTAGTACCGGGCCAGCGCCGCCGCCGGGTCGCCCGCGTGGGCGGCCAGGCTGTCGGTCAGCTCGAGCGCGTCCTCGAAGGCGGAGTTCATGCCCTGGGCCAGGAACGGGTACACCGCGTGGCAGGCGTCGCCGATCAGCACCACCTTGCCCTCGTAGGTCCACGGCGCGGTGCTGACGGTGACCAGGTTGAAGGTGGGCCGGCGCAGGAACTCCCCGGCGAGGCCGGGGACCAGCGCCAGGACGTCGGGGAACTCCCGGCGGAACAACGACTCGACGTCCGCGGCCGTGCGCAGCGCGTCGAAGCCCGCCGGGCCGTGGAACGGCAGGACGCAGGAACAGGTGAACGAACCGTCGCGGTTGGGGTGGGCGAACATCATCGTGTCGCCGCGGGGCCACAGGTGGAAGACGTCGTCGGCCATGCGGTGGGTGCCGTCGGCGGCGGCCGGGATGTGCAGTTCGCGCCAGCCCCACTCGAGGTAGCTCTGCGAGAAATCCGCCCGCAGCTCGTGGTGCATGGACCGGCGGACGGCGGAGAACGCGCCGTCCGCGCCCACCACGACGTTCGGGGTCACCGTGAACGCCCGCCCGTCCGGGGCCTCGAAGGTCGCCGACGGCAGGTCCCGGTCCACGCCGGTGCACCGCGTGTCGAACACGAACCGCACGCCGGGTTCCTTCAGCGCCGCCTCGACCAGCAGCGCGCTGAGGTCCTGGCGCTGGATGGCGAGGATGCCGCCGTCGCCGTAGGGGGAGAAGCGCAGACCGGCGTCGGTGTTGTGCAGCAGCCGCCCGCGCATCGGCACGACGAGTTTCGTGACTTCGTCCGACAGGCCCAGGCGCTCCAGCGCCGCCAGGCCGCGCCGGGAGAGCCCCAGGTTCATGGACGTCACCGCGACGGACGTCCCGCGCGGGTCCGGCCGGCGGTCGTACACCGTCACGACGTGCCCCTGCCGGCCCAGCGAGAGCGCGAGGAACGCGCCGGCCATGCCGGCACCCACGATCGTGAACTCCACTACACACACTCCTTGTCGTTCACGCCGCCGAGGATTTCCCGGGCGACGAGCGGGGCGGCGCCGAACCCGGAGCCGCCGCAGGCGGGCCGGGACCACACCGACGGGTGAATTCGCGCGAGGACGGGACCACCGGTGACGGGATCGGTCGCGTAGTGGCAGTCCTTGATCCCCACCACGGCGTAGCCCTCGCCGCCGGCGAGGATCGGTTCGGAAAGCAGCCGGCCGGCCCACGGTTCGTGGTCGGGGTCCGCGGTGGTGGTGACCTCCCGGCACACCGCGTCGGAACTGATCTTGAGCGTGGCCCCGCCGCCGGGCGGCAGCAGCCAGGCCCGGCGGTCGGCCCCGATCCGGCCGACCCCGGGCGCCGACGCCCACCAGGCGGCCAGGCGCGGCGGCGGCCGCAGGTAGACCATGGTCTGCCGGTGCAGCACGACGGACGGACCGGCCAGGCTGCTGCTCCACGGCCCGGCGGCGACCAGCACGGCGTCCGCGCCGAGGGTGGTGCCGTCGGCCAACACGACCCGGTGGTCGTGGACACCGGCGACGGCGCACCCCGGCCGCAGCGTCACGGCGGGGTGCGCGGCGAGCCAGCCGGTGGCCGCGAGGAGGAACCGGTCGGCCAGCAGCACGGCCGCGCCGGGGTCGAACACCCCGCGCGTCCCGGCCGGGAACAGGACGGGCCCCAGGGCATCCGGTCCGACGGCGGTGGCGGGCACCCCCGCCCGGCCCGCGGTGTCGAACGCCCGCTCGAGCTCGTCCGGAGTCCCGGCGGTGACGACACCGACGGGCCGCAGGAAGCCGGTGCCCAGCAGCGAT
Organism: Amycolatopsis sp. NPDC005003; assembly: GCF_053600695.1. NCBI lineage: Bacteria > Bacillati > Actinomycetota > Actinomycetes > Pseudonocardiales > Pseudonocardiaceae > Amycolatopsis > Amycolatopsis sp. NPDC005003. The sequence continues at coordinate 92,644 of NZ_JBSGAI010000009.1, forward strand.
TCCAGTTCCGCCCACCGGCGGCGGGCTTCGGCCATCCGCACGGTGCCCTCGACATCGTCCGGACGCAGCACGCGCAGGGCCCGGTGCTGGTCGGACGAGGTCGAGGCGGGGTTGGGGACGGGACCGCGGTCGAGGACGCAGACCCGGTGCCCGGCCCGGGCGCACCCGATCGCGGTCACCAGACCGGTGACCCCGGCCCCGACGACGGCGACCGTGGCCATCAGTGAGCCGTGATCCCGGCGGCCCCGGCCGGTCCGGTCGCGGTGCGCGCCCTGGCCACGCCGGCGGGCCCGGTGACGCCGGCCGGACCCACGGGCCCGGCCGCGCCGACCGACCCGGGTGCGCCGGTTGCGCTGTTCGCCCGCGCCGGCCGAGCCACACCGACCGGCGCGGGCGCGCCCGGCGACCCGGCTGCGCCTGTTGCCGCGGCGGGGTCACTCGCGCCTGCCGGGCCGGCCCACCCAGCCACGCTGGCCGGCGCGGGCGCGCTGGGTGACCCGGCTGCCCCAGCCACGGCGGGCGGCCCAGCCGATCCGGTCGGAGTGGCCGAGCTGGGTGCTCCGGCCGCGCCGGCCGACCCGGGCGCACTGGGCGGCCCGGCTGCGCCGACCGGGCCGGCCGGGCCGGGCAGGGCGGCCGATCCAGTCGCGGTGGGCGATCCGGCCGCGCCGGTCGGGATGGCCGCGCGGACTGGCCCGGCTGCGCCGGCAGGCCCACTCGCGCCGGCCGCGCCCATCACCCCGGCCGACCCAGCCGACTCGCCCGGCTCCGCCGCGCCGACCACCACCGACAGCCGCGGTAACCGCTTGGGCGTCACCGTGTCCGCGTCCGGATGTCCCGGCAGCATCGTGTCCGGCAAGGCCGCCGCCGCGAGGTCGATCAAGATCGGCGCCGCGCACCTCAAGAACACCTCCACCTGGTGACACAGGTCGCCCGCCGTCGCCAGCGTCACCGTCGCCGCCAGGCGGTCCAGCCGGGCGAGCTGCTCGGCGAGGGTCGAGGCCGCCGCCGTCAGGCTGAACCGCGGGAGCTCGTAGGCGTCGGCGAACCTCTCGGCCATCCGCCGCGCCACCCGCCTGGCATCCGCCGACACCGGCAGCGGCCCGCGGTCCACCCACCGGTCGACCGCCGCCGCGACCCGGTTCCACGGGCCGGTCAACCGGGTTTCCCCGACCCGCAGCAGGGCCTCGCGGGTGAAGTCGGTGCGCTGGTACTCCGGGCTGGTGGCACACAGGTGGAACCGGATGAGGTCGCGCGGCACCTCGGCGGCCAGCTCCCGGCCGGACACCACATGCCCGCGGCTGGTCGAGAACTTCTCGTTGGCCAGCTCGTAGAACTCGTTGGTGAAGTACTGCGACGGCAGCACGTGCTCGCCGAGCGCGGTGAGCAGCGCCGTGCCCACGATCGCGAACGGGTACGTCGCGTCCAGGCCGAGGAAGTACACCACCGTCGTGCCGGCGCCCGCGCGCCAGAGCTCGTCGTCGGCGGCCAGCACCGCGCCGCGCCGCTCGGCGCCCAGCGCCGTGGTGAACATGCTCCACGGCATGCCTTCCATGTGTGCGTAAAAGACCTGGCCCGCCACCTCCGGGAACGGCGCCGGGATGCCCCACGACGCCGGCTGCGTGATCGGGAAGTCCGGCAGGGGCCCCGCCAGCGCGGACTCGATCAGCCGGGCCATGCCGGGGCGCATCGGCGTCCGCGCGAAGTACGCCTCCAGCTGCGCGCGGTACCGCTCCACCGGGAAGACGAGGATGTCCACCTCCCGGCGCTCCAGCGGCTCGTCCGGCCGCGTCGCCGAGCGCGGGCCGATCAGGTCGCCGGGGGCGATCGGCAGCCCGCAGCTCTCGCAGATCCCGGCACACCCCTGGGCGAGGCAGAACGGGCAGCCGCCGGTGACGTAGGCGTCCATCAGGTACTCGCCCGTGCTGGGCAGGTACGGGAAGGTCACCGTCCGCAGCTCCAGCAGCCCGCGTTCGTGCAGGCGCTCGTAGAAGCGGGTCACCATCCCGGTGAACCGGTCACCGAGGCAGCCGAACCCGTCGATCTCGACACCCATCGCGGAGAAGGTCCGGCGGACCTGCGCGGCCGAGCGCTCCCGCAGCTCCTCCGGGGCCACCCCGAGCCGCTCGGCCGCGGCGACCACGTAGTTCTGCGTGAAGTGCATGCCGGTGCCGTACAGGGCTTCCCGGCCGGTCGCGCGGGCGTACCGGGTGCAGACGTCCGCGGCCAGGAACGGGCCCGCGAGGTGGCCGAGGTGCAGGTCCCCGTTCGCCGTCGGCGCGGGGGAGATCACCACGAGCCGGTTCACCGGAGGGCCTCGCGCTCGCCGGCGCCGCGGCGGGCGAGCAGGTCGTCGAGGATGTCGCGGGAGCGGTGGGCCAGCACGCTGATCAGCGAGTCGGCGATCCCGTGCGTGGCCTCGTTGACGCCCTGCAGGTACACCGCACCCCAGGCGGACTCGCCGAGGTCGACCCGGTAGCAGCGGCTGACCGAAATCTCCGCCAGGCCGACGTGCTCGGCCAGGTCCCGGACCAGCGCGGGCATCCGGTTGTCGAAGCCGGTGCCGAGGAGCACCAGGTCGCAGTGCAACGGCTCGACCTTGCCGCTGGTGCGGTCGCGCAGGTCGAGCACGACCTCGTCGCCGGTGACCCGGGCACCCACCACCTCGGTCAGCGTCCGCACCTCCGACCGGTGCTGCCCGATGCCGCGCTGCTGGTAGAGCGTGGTGTACATCTGGTCGAGGAACGGCGGGGCCGCCCCGGCGTAGTTGGTCAGCCGCATCTCGTCCAGCACCTGCTGGCGGACCTCCGGCGGGCTGTCGTAGAACCGGTCGACGAACGACGGGAAGAACAGCTCGTTGACGAACTTGCTGGTCTGGTAGTTCTGCGGGCCCACCGACCGCACGATCATCGTGCGGGTGCTGTTGGGCAGGTTGTCGTGCAGGGCCATGAACATCTCCGCCGCGCTCTGCGCCCCGCCCACCACGACGGCGCGCAGCGGCGCGTCCGCGGGCAGCTGCGCGATCCGGCGGCGGTACTGGGCGCTGTGGATGAGCCGGTCGGCGGGCAGACCCGCGAAGACCTCCGGCACGTGCGTGTCCCGGCCGCCGCCGACGACCAGGTCGCGGCAGCGGATGGTGTCCCCGTCGGCGAGGGTGGCGACCCAGCCGACGATCGAGCCGTCTTCGCCGCGCGCGGGTTCGATGCTCCGCACCTTCGCGTCGTACCGGATCCGCACCTCCTCCAGTGACTTCGCGACCCACTGCAGGTAGTCGGAGAACTCCCAGCGGAACGGGTGGAACGTCCCCAGGTTGACGAACTCGTCGAGCCGCTGCTGGTCGTGGAGGAAGCTGAGGAACGAGAACCTGCTGCGCGGGTTGCGCAGGGTCACCAGGTCCTTGAGGAAGGAGACCTGGCTGCGCGCCCACGGCATCAGCAGGTCGCGTTGCCACTTGATGTCCGGCCCCTGCTCCAGCAGCAGCGTCTGCCGGGCCAGCTCCGGGTGCCCGGACTCTTCGATGGCCACCGCGAGCGCGAGGTTCGCCGGCCCGGCTCCGATCGCGAGCAAACCCACCTGTACTTCGGTCACAGATACACTCCGATTCCTGGAATAGTCGGCGTGCCGCGTGCCGCCGGACCGATCGTAAGGAGCGCACTTTCCCGGGTGGTAGGGACGGTTTTCCCGGCCGTCGGGGAATCTCGCCGACAGCGTTCACGCCAGGGTTGCACCGATCGATGACGGCATGTGGCGAATTGATTGCGATCAAGAAAGTTGATTGCGATCAATTCCCCCTGCCGAAGAGACTCTCTTGTCGGATATGGAAGGCGCACCGCGCTTTCACCGGGAGGAGCCGATCGCCTGCGGATCGGCAGCGGTTCACTTTGGGGGAACGATGAGTCATGCCACCGGTTTCGGCCACACCGCCCGGCTGTGGCCGGTCGAACACCCTGAGCTCGCTCCGCTGACCGTGCTGCTCGCCGACCCGCAGCCGTCGGTCCGCCACTGGGTCCGGGCCGCACTGGAACACGCCGGCGGGGTGTTCGTGGTCGGCGAGGCGGCCACGGCGAACGGGGCGATCGCCGAAACCGCCCGGCACCGGCCGGACGTGCTGGTGGTCGATCCGCAGCTCGGCGGGTCCGGCCCGATCGACATCATCGGCCGGGTGGCGCTGGTTTCGCCGGAAACGAAGGTCCTCGTGCTCAGCGCGGCCGACGACGACACCGCCGTCCGGTCGGCGATCCACGCCGGGGCCCGCGGGTACCTGGTCAAGGGCGCCGACGCCGAGCAGATCGTGCGCGGGGTGCGGGTGGTGGCGGCGGGCGAGGCGATCGTCGGCCGGGCGATCGCCGCCCGGTTCAGCACTTTGGTGCGGACCTCCGGCCCCGAACCCTATCCCTTTCCGCAACTGACGACCCGGGAACGGCAGGTGCTCGATCGCATCGCCGCCGGCCGGTCGAATGCGGTGATCGCGCGCGATCTCGGCCTCGCGTCCAAGACCATCAGCAATCGCGTGTCGGCAATTTTCACCAAACTCGGAGTAGCCGATCGGGCACAGGCGATAGTGCTGGCGCGGGACGCCGGACTCGGCCGCGGCGAATTCACCGGCGATCGGGAACAGTTCCCCTATCGCCGGGAAACCGGCCCGACCTAGCGTCGATCGGCGTCGGACGCGGCGACCGTACACACGCTGATCGGAGTGGGATGTGACGGACCAAGACCTTGCCCTCCTGGACATCCGCAGGCTGGAGCCCGAGAACCTGACGCGGGCCTACGGACTGGACATGAAGCTGCTCTACCCGTGGGACGGGATGACCGCGCCGTTCCGCGGCGCCTGGTGCGTGCTGCGCCCGGGTGACGCGTCGGTGGCCCACGCCCACCACGAGCACGAGATCTTCATCGGCATGGCCGGCCGGGCCGAGGTGGTCACCGGCGACCGGCGGCACGCCTTCGCGGCCGGGGACATCGTGTTCCTGAAGCCGGGCATCGAGCACCACCTCTTCAACGACCCCGGGCACGGCGAAGACTTCTCCTACTACGCGATCTGGTGGGACCGGGAGATGTCGGCCGAGTTCGTCGCGCACGACACCGGTGAGGCGGGACCGGCGTGATCGACTACGACGGGCGGAAGTTCCGCAAGCCCGGCGCCGAGGCCGTGGCCGTGTACCGGCAGGAAGACGACGTCGTCTGGGCGGAGTTCGCCGGGGGAGAGGTGCGGCGCGGCGCGCTCACCGGCACCCAGCGCGAGAACGGGGTCCTGCACCTCGGGTACACGCTGGTGCTCGCCACCGGCGAGGTGATCTGCGGGCACACGGTGAACACGCCGGAGGTGACCGAAGACGGCCACCTCCGGCTGCGCGAGGTGTGGGAACGCTACGGCCCGCACGCCGCCACCGGCGTCTCCTACCTCGACGAGGTGAGCTAGTGTCCCGGCGCCCCACCGACGCGGACTGGCGACGCCTCGAGCGCGCGGTGACCGGCCGCGTGCGGCGGCCCGGCGAGGCCGGGTTCCGCGCCGCCGGCACGCCGTTCAACAAGCGGTTCGCCGGGATCACCCCCGCCGGCGTCCTGTCCGCGGCCGGCACCGCGGACGTCCGGCGCGCCATCGAGTGGGCGCGCGGCACCGGCGTCGACGTCGTCGTCCGCGCCGGCGGGCACAGCTTCGCGGGGCACTCGGCCGGCACCGGCCTCGTCCTGGACCTCAGCCCGATGAACACCGTGTCCGCCGACGGCTCGACCGGGCTCGTGACAGCCGCGGGCGGCGCGCTGATGACCGACGTCTACGCGGCCATCCAGCCGCACGAAATGGCGTTCGCGCTCGGCAACAGCGCCACGGTCGGCATCGCCGGGCTCACCCTCGGCGGCGGGTGCGGGGCCACCTCCCGCGTGTACGGGCTCACCGCCGACGCGCTCGTCGCGACCACGGTCGTGACCGCGGACGGGCAGCTGCTGCACTGCGACGCCGAGACCAACGCCGACCTGTTCTGGGCCTGCCGCGGCGGTGGCGGCGGGAACTTCGGGGTCAACGTCTCCTTCACCTTCCAAGCCGCGCCGGTCGCCGGCTGGGCCACCTACGTGCTGCTGTGGGACAGCGCGGACGCGGCGAAGGTCTTCTCCGTCCTCCAGGACACCGTGCGGCGGGCACCGGACGAGTTCGCGGCCCGGATCGGCGTCAGCACGGCCGGCGGCCACACCGTCGTGTCGGCCGTCGGGCAGCACCTCGGGTCCGCCGCGGAGCTGCGGGAGATCCTCGACCCGGTGCTGTCGGTCGCGCCGCCGGTCCGCACGGCCATCGCCGACCGGACCTTCTGGCAGGCCAAGGACGACCTGCGGCACGAGACCGCCGAGGGTGCGTTCGCGTCCCGGACGAACATCGCCACCGCGTCGCTGCCCGACGAGGCCATCGCCACGATGCTCTCGTTCGTCGAGCGCCATCCCGGCAGCGGCAACCCCGACGGCGGCGGTGCCGCCCTGTTCTCCTGGGGCGGGGCGATCAACCGGGTCGGCGCGACGGACACCGCGTTCGTCCACCGCGACGCGATGTTCCTGCTGGCCATGGACACCTCGTGGGCCGAAGACGACGAACCGGCCGTGGTCGAGGCCAACCTCCGCTGGCTGGCGGACCTGGGCGACGCGATGGCGCCGTACGTGTCGGACAGAGCGTTCCAGAACTTCACCGACCCGGACCTCGCGGACTGGCGCACCGCCTACTACGGCGAGAACTACCCGCGCCTGAAGCGGATCAAGGAACGCGTCGATCCGGACGGGTTCTTCACCTTCGCGCAAAGCATCGGCTCATGATCGGCGACGACAAGGTGCTCATCTGGACCGCGGCCGAGGTCGCCGCCGGCACCGTGCCCGCCGAGCACCTCCCGCACCTGCGCGAAATCCTCGCCTGGGCGTGGCGGTACCTGGTGTCCGCGCACCCGGACCTCGGCCGCAACGGCCCGGTCTGCCCCTACACCCAGCCGTCACTCCACAAAGGACTCTTCCACCTGGCCGCGCTGACCGCCGCGAACGCCGACGTCGACGCGCACGCCGCGATCGAGAGCCTGCGCACCTGGTACGAGCGGCTTTCGGCCGGCATCCCACCGGAACACCGGGAGCTGCTCACGATCCTGCTCGTGCTGCCGCAGCTGGACCACCACGACGCGACCCCGCTGGACGACCTGCAGCGCGAGGCCAAGGACGGGTTCGTCGCCGACGGGCTGATGATCGGTCAGTTCCACCCGGTCTGCGACCAGCCCGGCCTGTGGAACGACGAGTTCAAGGCGCTGCGCGCGCCGGTCCCGCTGCTGGCCGTCCGCAAGCTGGTCGTGTTCGACCTGCCGTTCCTGATGGACAGCACCGCACACGCCGAAAGCTACTTCCGGCGGTTCGCCCCGGACATCCCGCCCCGCATCCGCGACCAGCTGGTCCGGCGGCTGGTGGGCACCGAGAAGTCGTTGCAGACGGCCTGAGCACCCAGGAGAAGAGCGTGCGGCACTACCTCATGGTCCGACCGGCGTACTTCGACGTCGAATACTCGATCAACCCGTGGATGGATCCCGCCAAGCCCACCGACACCGGGCTGGCGATCACGCAGTGGGAGTGGCTGCACGACCTCTTCCTCGACCTCGGCCACCGGGTGGACCTGCTCGACCCGCTGCCGGGGCTGCCGGACATGGTCTACGCGGCCAACGGCGCCACCGTGGTGAACGGCCGGGTGCTCGTCGCGCGCTTCCGCCATCGGTTCCGCCGCCCGGAGTCCGCGGCGTACGCGGAGTGGTTCGCCCGGCACGGGTACCGCGACGTCCGGCAGGCGCGGTGGCTCAACGAAGGCGAAGGCGACTTCCTGGTCGCCGGCACCCGGATCCTGGCCGGTTCGGGCTTCCGGACCGATCCGCGGGCGCACGAGGAGGCCGCGGAGTTCTTCGGCCTGCCGGTGGCCGGGCTGACGCTGACCGACCCGCGCCACTACCACCTCGACACCGCACTGGCCGTGCTGGCCGACGACCTGATCGCCTACTGGCCGGAGGCGTTCACCGAAGGGAGCAGGCGGCGGCTCGAGCGGCTGTACCCGGACGCCGTCATCGCCTCCGCCGCCGACGCCGCCGCGTTCGGCCTGAACGCCGTCTCCGACGGGCGGCACGTCGTCCTGCCCCAGGCCGCCACGCGGCTGACGGCGCAGCTGCGGGAGCGGGGCTTCGAGCCGATCGGCGCCGACCTGTCGGAGCTGCTCAAAGGGGGCGGCAGCGTCAAGTGCTGCACGCTGGAACTGCGCGATTGAGGAGAACAGTAGTGAAAAGATCTTTCGTACTGGCCCTCGCGGTGCCGCTGTTCGGCGCGCTCGCCGTGCCGGCCACGTCGGCCCAGCCGCGCTTGTCCGGACCCACCGTCGAATTCTCCGTCCTGGCCCGGGAAAGCGCCGGCGGCTACGACGTGGCGGCCGCCGAGAAGGCCGTCCGCGCGGCCGGCGGCACGGTCGTCACGAGCAACGCCGCGGCCGGCCTGATCACCGCGGCCGCGCCGGCCGGCGGTTTCCTCGAACGGGTCTCGGGCGACCGCAGGGTGTTCGGGGCCGGCCGGGCGAAGTCGATCGGCGCGGTGCCCAAGAGCGGCAAGGCCGTGGCGAAACCCGACGTCGCCGAGACCGGAACCGGCCGCGGCCCGGCCGGGCCGAAGGGCTCGTCCGCCGGCCTGGACCCGCTCGACGACCAGCTCTGGGGCCTCAGGTCCGTGCGCTCGGACCTCGCGCGCACGGTCCAGCCCGGCGACAAGCGGGTGAAGGTCGGCGTCATCGACTCCGGCATCGACGCCACCCACCCCGACATCGCGCCGAACTTCGACCGCGCCGGCTCCCGCAACTTCGTCAAGGACATCGTCGCCGACGAGAACGGCGTTCCGGTCGACGGGCCCTGCGAGTACCGCGGCTGCGTGGACCCGGTCGACGTCGACGGCACCGGGCACGGCACGCACCTCGCCGGCACCATCGCCGCGGCCGCGAACGGGTTCGGGGTGTCCGGCGTCGCGCCGAACGTGACACTGGTGAACCTCCGCGCGGCGCAGGACTCGGGCTTCTACTTCCTGCAGCCGACGGTCGACGCGCTCACCTACGCCGGCGACGCGGGCATCGACGTCGTCAACATGTCCTTCTACATCGACCCGTGGCTGTACAACTGCACGGCGAACCCGGCGGACTCGCCCGCCGAGCAGGCCGAGCAGCGCACAGTCATCGAGGCCACGAAGCGGGCGCTGAACTACGCGCACCGCAAGGGGGTCACGATGGTGGTCGCGCTGGGCAACCAGCACAGCGACCTGGCGGCGCCGCAGCCGGACGCGACGAGCCCCGACTACCCGTCGAACCGCGCCCACCCGCGCACCGTGGACAACGCGACCTGCCTGACCCTGCCGCTGGAGGGGCCGCACACCATCGGCGTGGCCGGGTTCGGCCCGTCCCAGGCGAAGGCGGACTACTCGAACTACGGCCTCGAGCGGATCTCGGTGTCCGCGCCCGGCGGCTACAAGCGCGACTACTTCGGCACCCCGTGGTACGACAGCCGCGACAACGAGATCCTCTCGACCTACGCCCGCAGCGTCGGCGTGGCCGCCGGCTACATCGACGCGGACGGGAACATCACCGCCGCGGGCGCCGCGGTCGGCATCCGGAAGGAGCCGGCCGCCGACGGCCGCGTCGGCTACTTCCGGTGGCTGCAGGGCACGTCGATGGCGGCCCCGCACGCGGCCGGCGTCGCGGCGTTGATCGTGTCGCAGTACGGCCACCGGACCCCCGGCGGCGGATTCGGCCTGGACCCGGACGTCGTGCAGCGGATCCTCGAACAGACGGCGTCGAAGATCGCCTGCCCGGTCCCGCGCACGGTCGATTACCTCGACGAAGGCCGCGACCCTTCGTACACGGCAACGTGCGTGGGCGACGCTTCCTTCAACGGCTTCTACGGCCACGGCGCGGTCGACGCCTGGTCCGCGGTGACCCACGGCCGGCCGTGAGTGCTCCCGGCCGGAGTCGCTAGTGCAGCTTCCGGGCTCGGGCGTCGCGCTCGTTCGCGGCGGCCACGAAGGCGGGGTAGTCCTCCCAACGGGCGTGGCGGGTCCGCAGCTTGAACTCCTTGACCGCACCGGGCCGGAGGGACAGCTTCACCACGCCGAACCGTTGCCGGAAGGAGCGGACGATACCGGCCTCGATCAGGCGTACCACCTCCTCCCGCGACAGGAGCCGCCGGTGGTCTTCCCAGGCCGACCACAGCCGGCTCAGCAGTGCCGTGACGAGGAGCGCCGGGCCGAACAACTGGATGACCGTGCCGATGATGAGGAGCGCGCCCGCGTCGGACAGCAAGATCAGCACGAGACCGCTCAAGCAGCCCACTGACGTCGTGCCCATGGCGAAGACGGCCATGACGAGCGGGAGCATGTCCAGGTTCTGGTTGCCTCGGCGCTGCTGGATCCAGCAGGCCGCCATGCTCACGAGCAGCGCCGCGATGTTCAGGACGCCGATGCCCCAGAGCGCCCACAACACTGCCTTCAACACCAGCATGAATACCTCCCCGGTCGGTCCCTCCAGCATGCGCCGCCCTCGGACACGGCGTCAAGACACAGTGTCCGGACAACCTGTCCGGATTTGCTGTCCGGCTATGATCCGGCCGTGCCTTCAGTGACCCGGCCCACCGGCCGCAAGCGGCAGGACCGCCGAGAAGAGCTCGAGCGACGGTTGTTCGCCGCCACCGAGGAACTCGTCGGAGCGGGCGAGGCGTTCACCGAGCTGAGCGTCGAGCGGCTGGCCGGGGCGGCCGGCATCTCGCGGTCGACGTTCTACGTCCACTTCGAGGACAAGGGCGACCTGGTCCGGCGGCTGGCCAAGTCCGTGCTGGCCGAGCTGCGGGAGGTGTCGGGCACCTGGTGGGAGACGACCGACCCGGCCGGCCTCACCGCGGCCGTCACGGCGATCGTCGCGGTCTACCGCCGCCGCGCCGCGGCCTTCACCATCATCACCGAGACCGCGGCCTACGACCCGGCCGTCGCGGTCGAGGTGCGAACGCAGATGCAGTCGATCATCGACGCCACCCGCTCGGCGATCGAGCGCGGCCAGGCGGCGGGCGTGATGCGCCCGGTCCGCCCGGCCGAGACCGCCGCCATCTTGACCTGGATGGTCGAACGCGCGGGCTACCACCTGGTCCGCGGCACTGAAGCGGCCCAGGACGAGCCCGTCGTCGAGGCCCTGACCGACATCATCCGGACGACTCTGTACGTCGGGCGCTGATTGCCGTTTTGCCGCGTCCGAGCCCGCCTCGAGACACCGGGTTCTCCAGCTCGGCGATTCACGGCCGGCTCGCCGCCGGGGGTTGATTGGTCACCGTGCAGGCTTGTCCGGCCAGCGCGGTGAGAGCGTCGTTGAGCCTGGTGGAAACGGCGGGGTCGGCCTTTCCGATCCGGGCCAGATCCGCCAGTGAGATGGTCGGCCTTTTCCACGATCGGAGCGCGGACACCGCGGTGTCGAACTCGGTCAGCTTGACCTCCGCGGCTCGTTTCGCGGCGTCACGTTCGTCGGCGAGGCCGGCCGGGGCCGCGTGGCGCCACAGCTCCTCGAACTCGCTGCGCGCTCCGGCCTTCCGGTTTTCGAGGGCGGCGATGAAGGGCTTGATCACGATGTCGCCCCGTGAATTGAGGGCGTCGAGCGGCAGCGGGCCGTTGAGAAATGTCGGCAATCTCTCGCAACTGCCCATGACCAGTTGACGGTAGGCGGCTTCGTCCTTCTTGGCTTCGTACCCTTGGTAAAGCATGAAGGCGCCGATTCCGGTGACACCGGCCAGCGCCACGCAGACAACGCGGGCGATAGGCGGAAGCGTTCCGCTCTCGGAATACGATGTCTTGATCTTGCCGCCGAATATCCCGGCCAGCAGAAGACCGGCGGTCAAGCCGATCAACGCGGTCAGCAGTGCGACGTCCATGGCAGCCTCGCCATTCCGAGAATCTTCTGACGGTACGCCGCCACGTCGAGCTTGCGAGGTTCCCCAGCTGGGCTGATCGGGTGGACTGTTTCAAGTGGCCGGCAGCCGGACTGTCGACGGATTGTCGACGGCTCGTGCCACCGTGTACCCCGGGGGATCGAACGAGGGACGGGAGGTCACGTGCGGATCAGGCTGCTCGGCCCCGTCGACGTCGTCGTCGGCGGGGTGCCGGTGCCGATATCGGGGCTGCGACGACGCGCGGTGCTCGCGGTACTCGCGCTGCACGGCGAAGGGATAGTCGGCACAAGCAGGCTCATCGAAGCCGCGTGGGGCGATCAGGCCGGCGGGGTGGCGCCGAACACCCTGCAAAGCCACGTGTCCGCCCTGCGGCGGGTGCTCGGCGACCGGACCGCGATCGTCGCCCGGGCGCCCGGTTACCTGCTCGTTCCCGGCGCGACGGACGTGACCGAGGCACGACGGCTGATCGAGCGGGGCGAGCGCGGAGACGACCCCGCGCAGAGTGCGGCGGCGTTGCGTGCCGCGCTGGCGCTGTGGCGGGACCGTGCGCTGATCGACGTCGGCGGAGTCGCGTGGCTGGACGAGCAGGCCGCCGCTCTGGAGCGGTTGCGGACGCGGGCGCAGCTGGCGCTCATCCGGGCCAGGCTGGCCCTCGGCGAGCACGCCCAGCTCGAACCGGACCTGGAACGGCTGGCCCGGGCGCACCCGTTCGACGAGCAGGTGCACGCGCAGCTGATGTTCGCGCTGTACCGCACCGGCAGGCAGGCCGACGCGCTCGGCGTGTACCGCAGGCTGCGCGCCGCCCTGGCCGACAACCTGGGCATCGACCCCAACCAGCGGCTGCGCGACTTGGAGCTCGCGATCCTGCGGCAGGACCCGGCCCTGGAGGTGTCCGCGGCCGCCGTCCGCCTCCTGGCCTGCTGACCACCGCATTTCAGCGCCGGCTCAGTGCCGGTTCAGCGCCGCTTGTCAGAGTCGGCCCGGACGCCGATTGCGGCCTTCGCAGACAGGGGGACTCCCATGAAACTCCGACGGCTCCGGTCGTACACCGTCCTCGTGGCGGCGGCGGTCGTGTTCAGCGCCGGGGCCGCGGCGCCGGCGAGTGCCGCGGCAGCACCGATGGGGTACGCGGGCAGCCCGTTCGCCGGCGCGGCCCGGCACACCGGTTTCTCGCCCGCGGTCGCCGGTCCGCTGGTCAACGCGACCTCGCGGAACTGGGCCGGCTACGCCGTCACCTCGTTGTCCACGCCCGCCGCCACCTTCACCCACGTGCACGCCGCGTGGACGCAGCGGCCGATCACCTGCCCGGCGTCGGACGCCTGGGCGATCTTCTGGGTCGGCTTCGACGGGTGGACCAACGGCACGGTCGAGCAGGGCGGCAGCTCGGCCCGCTGCGTCAACAGCACCCCCGTCTACGAGCTCTGGTGGGAGATGTTCCCGACCAACGCGATCCAGCCGGTGCTGACCATCGACGCCGGTGACTCCGTGAGCGCGGACGTCACCTACAACGCGGCCACCGCGCAGTTCACGATCACCGTGGCGGACGCCACCCGGCACACCAGCTTCACCACCACCCAGACGTGCGCCGCCGGCCTCGTCTGCTCACGCAGCAGCGCCGACTGGATCGTCGAGGCCGTGGGCCGGTTCGGGACGAGCGACTTCTTCCCGCTGGCGAACTACGGCCGGGCGCTGATGAACAACGCGGTCGCCACCGACAACGCGGGCCACAGCGGGTCGATGTCGTCGAACCCGACCTGGCAGCGGACCCGGATCCAAGAGCAGGACGCGACCACCACCTACGCCACGACCGGCGTCGCCAGTACGAACGGCCAGAACTTCGCGGTCACCTGGGCGCACCAGTGAGCCGGGTGCGCCGGGCGGCGCTGGTGGTGGGCGCCGCCCTGACGGCCGCGGTCGCGGGCGGGACGCCGGCGGTGGCCGCGGACCCGATCACGATTTCCAACGGCCTGTTCAACAACAGCGCCGCGACCGCCTGGTCCTCGGCGCCGGCCACGACCATGGGCGACCGGACCGTCACCCGGACCACCACCGGGGTCCAGGGTCTCGTCGTCAGCGGCCCGACCGGGTCGGTGTTCCACCAGACGCTCGGCGTGTCGCGGTACATGTTCATCGGGACCCGCAACCACGTCCTGATCCTGGAGTCGCCGACCGGCGGCGGCAACCGCTCGGTGTCCCTTGTGGACTTCTCCGCCACGCCGCCCGCCGAGCGGCCGATCCTGACCGTCCTCGCCGCCTCGGCGGCGGTGAGCCTCCCGGCCGTCCAGTTCAGCGTGGGGACCGGTGACGCGTTCTTCGTCTTCGCACCCACCGGCACCACGGTCGCCGGGCTGGGCATCTACCGCAGTGACAACGCGACGATCCTCTGCCCGGGACCCCCACCGCTGACACCGACCGGCCAGCTTTTCGGCGAGGCCACGGCAACCCAGCTGCGGATCAAGATGGGTGGCTCGGTGCTGGCCGCGTGCGCCCGCCCGCCCGGCACCGGCGGCTGAGCGCCTTTCGACGGCGGCGCCGGGCAGCCGCGAAGTCATCCGGGCGATCGCTGGACACCGCACTCGGAGCTCCCGAAGAATGTGCCCCCTCGTAACCGAGGGGGAGGAACCTGCCGGTGCCGCGACACGAGCGCCCGCTGACCGAAGACGGGACAGCGGCGAACTTCGCGATCGGTCTACGCGAGTTGCGCCGGATGGCGGGCAATCCGCCGTACCGGGAGCTGGGCCGGCGCGCGCACTATTCCGCGGGCACGTTGTCCGACGCCGCGGCCGGCCGGAAACTGCCCAGTCTTCCGGTCACCCTGGCCTACGTCCGCGCGTGCGGCGGCGACGTGGCCGAATGGGAGCAGCGCTGGCACGAGGCGAACGCGGAACGGCCGGAACCGGACCGGATCGAGATCGACGTGCCGGACGAGCTCCAGCCGTACGTCGGGCTCGCCGCCTTCGGCCCCGGCGACACCGACCGGTTCTTCGGCCGGGACGCGCTGGTGGACCTCGTGGCGCTGCGGGTGGCCAAGCACCGGCTGGTCGGTGTCTTCGGGGCTTCCGGCGCGGGCAAGTCGTCGTTGCTCCAGGCCGGCTTGGTGCCCCGGCTCGGTTCGGGCGGTACCGATGCGGTCGTGGTCACCCCGGGCGGCGACCCGCTGCTCTCCTGCGCGACGCGGCTGGCCGACGCCTTCGGCCGGGACGCGCAGGACCTGCACGCCCGGCTGACGGCCGACGAGAGCGGTCTGCACCAGCTCGTCCGGGACCGCTACCGGAACCGTCCCGCCGGTGCCGAGCTCCTGCTCGTGGTCGACCAGTTCGAAGAGGTCTTCACGCTCTGCTCAGACGAAACCGCCCGCGCCCGCTTCATCGACGCACTGTGCACCGCGGCCCAAGCCGAAGGCAGCCGGCTCCGGGTGGTCCTCGGCGTGCGCGCGGACTTCTACGGGCACTGCACCGCCCATGCCGGGCTCGTCGAGATGCTGCGCGATGCCCAGATCGCCGTCGGGCCGATGTCGGCAGCCGAGTTGCGGCAGGCCATCACCAATCCCGCGCGCAAGGTGGAGTGCACCGTCGAGGGCGCGCTGGTCGCGGAGCTGGTCGCGCAGACCCACGGCCGGATCGGTGTGCTCCCGCTGCTGTCGCACGCCTTGCGGGAGACGTGGCGGCGGCGCCGGGGCAACACCCTCACCCTGGCCGGATTCCAAGCCGCGGGCGGGATCGACGGTGCCCTCGCCCGGACGGCGGAGACCCTCCACGACAGCCTCCGCCCCCACCAGCAAGACCTCCTTCGCGACCTGTTGCTGCGGCTCACCACCCCCGGAGACGGCACCGAAGACACCAAACGCCGCATCAGCAGGGCCGAAGTCGACGACGCCGACGAGGAGATGGCGACGGTGCTCGACGGGCTCGTCCGGCACCGGTTGCTGACCTTGGACCAGGACGCCGTCGAGATCACCCACGAGGCCCTGATCCGGTGCTGGCCGCGGCTGCGCGACTGGCTGGCCGACGACCGGGACGGCAGGCGCATCCACCGCCGGCTCGCCGAGGCCGCCGCGAGCTGGGAGGAACTCGGCCGCGAGGACGCGGCGCTGCTGCGCGGCACGCGGCTGGCGGTGGCCAGGCAGTGGGCGGAGGCCACGACCACGACGTTGACCGACGGCGAGCGGGAGTTCCTGGACGCCGGCAGCGCGCTGGAAGACCGCGAGCTGCGCGCGGCCCGCCGCCGCACCCGGAGGCTGCGCCAGTCGGTGGCGCTGCTGACCGCGCTGCTGCTCGTCGCGGTCGGGGCGACGATCTACGCCGCGAGCGCGCGCAGCCGGGCCAACGACCAGCGCGACCTCGCCCTGTCGCAGAAGGTCGCGGGCGAAGGAGCCGCGTTGCGCACGGCGAACCCGGCGCTGGCGGCGCAGCTCAGCCTCGCCGCCTACCGGCTGGCTCCGACCGTCGAGGCCGGATCCAGTGTGCTTTCGACGATCGCGACGCCCTATGCGACGCGCCTGCTCGGCCACACCGGAAACGTCGAAGCCGCCGCCTACAGCCCCGATGGCCGGCTGGTGGCCAGCAGCGGCGAGGACCTGACCGTGCGGATCTGGGACGTCTCGTCCCGGCACCCCCAGCCGATCGCGGTGCTGACCGGGTACGGCCACAACGTCAAAGGCGTGGCGTTCAGTCCCGACGGGCGCCTGCTGGCGACCGTGAGCCACGACAACACCGCCCGCCTGTGGGACATCGCCGACCCGCGGCGTCCCCAGGAAATCGCCGTGGCCTCCGGGCACACCGGCGGCGTCAACAGCGTGGCCTTCACCCCGGACGGCCGCTACCTGGCCACCGGAGCCGATGACGACACCGCCCGGATCTGGGACCTCGCCGACCCGGCCCATCCCGCGGTCGTGGCGACGGTGAGCGGCCACGAGAAGGCCGTGCACACGGTGGCCTTCGGGCTCGGCGGCCGGGTGCTCGCCACCGGCAGTGCCGACGACACCGTCCGGCTGTGGGACGTCTCGGTGCCGGGGCGGCCCCTCCCGCTCGGGGCGCCGATCCGGCACACCGACGACATCCGCAAAGTGACGTTCAGCCCCGACGGCCGCATGCTCGCCACCTCGGGCAACGACAACCTGACCCGGCTGTGGGACGTCACCGACCCGGCCGCGCCGCAGGCGCTCGGCACGCTGTCCCACGGCAACCAGGCGACCGCCGCCGGGTTCAGCCACGACGGCCGGACCCTGGCCACCGGCAGCGCCGACAACACCGTGCAGCTGTGGAGCCTCGCCGACCCGCTGCACCCGCGGGAGCTGGCCACCCTGACCGGCCACACCAATGCCGTGTTCGCGGTGGCCTTCAGCCCCGACGGGCGCCGGCTGGTCAGCGGCAGCTGGGACCGCACCCTGCGGCTGTGGGACCTGTCCGGTCTCGCGCTGAGCGGGCACGCCGGCGCGGTCAACACCGTGGCGTTCGCGCCCGGCGGGCACACCGTGGTCAGCGCGGGAGCCGACAACACGGTGCGGCTTTGGCAGCGGGCGGGCGCGGTCGACGCCGAGCAGCTCACGGTGCTGGCCGGGCACACCCGCATGGTGCGCCAGGTGGCCATCAGCGGGCCGGGGACGGTGCTGGCCAGCGTCGGCAACGACAACACCGCCCGCCTGTGGGACCTCACCGACCCGCGCCGGGGGAGCCAGGCCGCGGTCCTGCCCGGCGGGACGAACGTCGCTCCCTGGGTGGACACGGTGTTCGCCACCGCGATGAGCCCGGACGGCAGGATACTGGCCACCACCGACAACGACCGGATGGTGCTGCTGCGGGACGTCTCCGATCCGCGCCACCCCCGGCCGCTCGGCACCCTCACCGGGCACCTGAAGGCGGTGTTCGGCATCGCGTTCAGCCCCGACGGGCGCACGCTGGCCACCGCCGCCGGGGACAACTCGGCGCGCTTGTGGGACGTGTCCGACCCCGCTCGGCCGGTCGCGCTCGGCGTGCTCGAAGGGCACGACGACTTCGTCCACTCGGTGGCGTTTTCCCCGGACGGGCGGACGCTGGCCACCGGCAGCGCCGACAACACCGCCCGGCTGTGGGACGTCGGCGACCCGCGGCACCCCCGGCCGGGTGCCACCTTGAACGCGCACACCGACGTCGTGTTCTCCGTGGCGTTCTCCCCGGACGGCCGGCGCCTGGCCACCGGCAGCGGGGACGGCACCGCCCGCCTCTGGGACGTCGCGGACCTCGCCGCGCCCCGGCCGGACGCGGTGCTGGACGGCCACGCCAAGGGCATCGGCGCGGTGGCGTTCAGCCCCGACGGCGCGGTGCTCGCGACCGCCGGCCGGGACGGGCTCGTCCGGCTGTGGGAGACCTCCGTCGAAGCGGCCGCCACGCGCATCTGCGGGCACGCCTCCCCGGTGATCACGGAAGAGGAGTGGCGGCGGTACCTCCCGGACATCGCTTACCGGCCGCCCTGCCCGGCCTGACCCCGGCGCGCGCCGTTACTCCGGTCGAGGCAGCGCGCAGCCCCCTTTCGGCCGGACCGTTGTTCGGCGATTTTCGTCCGGTGTTCGCGGGCCCGATGCCGAACACCGGGTTTCGCTAGGCATCCCCCTGTCGGGTTCGGCGATCACCAGGGGGTTCACATGTCACGCCGGTTCGGGTCTTTCCGACGATGCGGTTCACGCGCGATCCTGCTCGCTCTGATCGCCGTACTCGGCCTGACGGCCTTCGAAGCCCCGGTCGCCGTCGGCGCGGCACCCGCGGTGCACCGGATCGACCCCAGGGACGTGCCGACGCTGCCGGGCCGGGCGGCGCGGCAGCCGGCCGCCTCGGTCACGAGGGCCGACTTCGGCCCGATGTCGACGCGGTCGGGAGCGGTCGCGAGCCACTTCGACCCGAAGGCGTCGAAGCCGGTGGCGCGCTCGATGTTCGCCGAGGAGTACCTCAACCCGGACGGCACCCGCACGGCCCGGCAGTCGGACCTGCCGTTGAACGTGGCCGACGGGAAGGGGGAGTGGCATCCGGTCGACCCGACCCTGCGGCGGGAGCCGTCCGGGCGGATGGCGGCCAAGGCACAGCCGTTGGCGCCGTCCGTCGCGGACAACGCGGCCGACCCGGCAGTCCTGTCCGTCGCGGTCGACGGGGCACGGGCATCGCTCGGGCTCGAGCAGGCCGCGCCGAGCCCGGTCCGCGTCGCCGGGAGCCGCGCGACCTACGCCGACGTCCTGCCCGGCACCGACCTGGACTACGAGGTGACCTCGGGTGCGGTCAAGGAGACGCTCGTCCTCAAGCGGGCGCCGGAGCGGGCGGAATGGCGGTTCCGGCTGTCGACGGCCGGGCTGACCCCGGAGGCCGCCCCCGACGGCACGGTCCGCTTCCTCGACGGCAAGGCGGCCGCGAAGCTGGTCATGCCACCGATCGAAACCTGGGACTCCTCCGGTACCGCCGACCGTGCCCCCGCCCTGACCGGTGGCCGCTACCGCCTCGAGCGCTCCGGGACGCAATGGGTCCTGACGGTGGCGGTGGACGAGACGTGGCTGCGGGACCCGAAGCGGGTCTACCCGGTGCACGTCGACCCGACGTTCTCCTTCGGCGTGCTCGATTCCCAGAGCTACCGGTCGGACGGCTACACCTGCAGCAACTGCGGCCTCCGCATCGGGAACAGCCAGAACGCCGGCGATTCCTACAACCGGACCGCGCTGCGGTTCGACTTCTCACCGCTGTACGGCAAGACCGTGGTCGGCGCACGGGTCGACGTCGCCCGCAACACCAGCGTGGTCGGCTCGGTCAAGACGTGGAACGCCGACCTGTACCACGCGGCCGCCCTCGACATCAACGGGCTCGGCGCGCACCTGGCCGGCGCACTCGTCGGTGACGTCGGTTCGTTCTCCTCCCCGGAGCTGACCGGGTTCCTCAAGCACGTCGTGGACATCCGGCAGCCCTCGTACTTCATGCTGGTCGGCAGCGAAGTGGCCGGCACCTGGACGTACAAGAACCTCAACGCCACCCTCAGCGTCGACACCGGGGTCGCGCCACCGGCGGCGAACCTGGTGAGCCCGGCCGACAACAGCGTGCTCACCACGCTGACGCCGGCACTGGCGGTCAACGCCGTGACCGATCCCGACGGCGACCCCATCACCTACTGCTTCAAGGTCGCGACCGGCCCGGACGCGAAGTCCGGCGTCGTCGTCGATTCGGGGTGCCTGACCAGCCCCACCTGGGCGATCCCGGCCGGGGTCCTGCAGGACGGCGGGACCTACACCTGGCAGGCCACCACCTACAGCGGGATCAGCGCGACCGCGCCACCGTGGGTCGGCCACTTCAAGGTCGACCAGCGCATCGGCGCACGGGGGCCGTCCCCGTCGGACACGCTGGGCCCGTTCACCGTGAACCTCGCCAACGGCAACCTCTCGACCCAGGTCACCGGTCCGGAGTTCACCACCGTCGCGGGCAAGGCGGGGCTGTCGTTCACGTACAACTCCCAGCAGGCCGAGCCGAAGGGGCTCAAGACGTCGTACTTCGCCGACCTGTCCCACAACGGCCTGATCAACGACGCCCAGCAGCCGATCCTGGTGCGGACCGAGCCGCAGGTGAACGTCAACTGGAGCGGTGATTCGCCGTTCGCGCCGGCGCTCGCGGCGGACTGGTTCGTGGTGCGCTGGGAGGGCTACTTCCAGGCGCCGGTCACCGGCAGTTTCCAGTTCGCCGGCGTGCACGACGACGGCGCGACCGTGTGGGTCAACGGGGCCAAGGTGTACGGGGTCTCCGGCCCCAGCGACGTGAACTGGACCGAGTCGAGCGCGGTGAACCTCACCGCGGGACAGCGGGTGCCGATCAAGATCGAACTCGCCGAAGCCGCCGGGCTGGCCCAGATGCGGTTGTTCACCCGCACCACGGACGGCAGCACCGTGCCCGCCCAGATCGTCTCCGCGGACTGGCTGTACTCCGCCGACCTGCCGGCGGTGCCGCGCGGCTGGACGCTGTCCGCCGACGTGGACGGTGACGGTGCCTCCTACACGGACGCGAAGATCGCCGACCAGTCGATCGTGCTCACCGACGGCACCGGCGCCAAGCACACCTGGACCAAGGCGAGCACCGGCGGCTACACCGCGCCCGACGGCGAATCCGGGGTTCTCGCCCTCGACGCGGGAGGGCGGGTGACCCTCACCGAAGGCTCGAACGTGTTCGCCTTCCGCGCCGACGGCAAGCTCGAGTCCCAGACCAGCGTGGCCGACACCCGCAAGCCCGCGACCCTGCAGAACCTCTACGACGGCGCGCCGTCGCGGCTGCGGGAGATCAAGGATCCCGTCTCGGGCCGCTCGCACGTCCTGCACTACAACCGCGCCGGCGACGACTGCTACGGCGGCACCACGCCACCACCGGGAGCCGACGCCCTGCCGCCCTCGCAGATGCTGTGCCGGATCACCTACTGGGACGGCAGCGAAACCCGGTTGTGGTACGTGGGCGGCAACCTCGGCCGGGTGGAGGATCCCGGATCGGAGATCACCGACTTCGGCTACACCGGCCAGGGCCTGCTCAACGGCGTCCGGGACAGCCTGGCCACCGACTGGATCGCCGCCGACCCGGCCGCGCGCCAGGCGAACCAGGGCGACGTCACGGCGTACGTCACCTACGACACGGGAGCGAAACCGAAAGCCACCGGAGCCGGGTCTTCCGTCCCGGCGATCGGGCAGCCCCGGCTGGCTCGCACCTACCGCTACGACCCGGCCAACCGCCAGGCTTTCGTGGACGTCGCCGGGCTTTCCCCGGCGGCCGGTTTCGCCACGAAGGTCACTTATGACGACGCCGACCGCACCTTGAGCACGACCGATGCCACGAACCGCGCCACGCGCCAGACCTGGAACGTGCGGGACCAGGAACTGACCTCGACCGACGCGGCCGGGCGGGTTTCGACCAAGGTCTACGACTACGCCGACCGCCTGACCGACACCTACGGCCCGGCACCGGCGTCCTGCTTCACCGGGCAGCTGCCCACCGCCGGCTGCGCGGCCACGGTGCCCCACGAGCACACCGGCTACGACGAGGGGCTCAACGGCCTCACGATCGCCCTCTACCCCAACGACTCGCTGACCGGCGCACCGAAGGTCTTCACCAGCACGATCGGCGACGCGACCGGCAAGCTGGTCCGGAACTGGGACACGGCCGCACCCGCCGACGGCATCCCCGCCGACCGGTTCTCCCTGCGCGCCACCGGAGAGCTCGTGCTGCCCCAAGCCGGTGACTACACCATCCGGCTGCTCGCCGACGACGGCGTCCGAGTGTGGATCGACGACCGCTCCGTCATCGACGACTGGCGGCCCAGCGTGCCGACGTGGCGCCAGGCGACCGTGCACAGCGATGCCGCCAACTCGGTGAAGCGGATCCGCGTCGACTACTACGAAGCCGACCAGACCGCGCAGCTCGAGCTGCACTGGACCACGCCCGGCGGAGTCCAGGAGCCGGTGCCGGGCACCCAGCTGCGGCCCCGGTACGGGTTGCCCACCTCGACGCTGACCGCCGAGTCCGCCGGTGTGCCCGACCGGACCACGGCGACCCGCTACACCGGGTTGGACCCGGTGTACGGCCAGGCGACCGGTACGGTCGCCGATCCGGCCGGGCTCGGACTGACTCAGGGACACGGTTTCGAACCCGTCGGCACGGGATACCTGCGCAAGACCGGCAAGACGCAGCCCACCGGGGCGCAAACCGGCTACACCTTCTACGGGGACACCGAAACCCGCGCCAATCCCTGTTCGGCGGGCAGCCCGGCGGTGAACCAGGGCGGGATGGCCAAGCTGACCACCGGAACCACGCCGGCGGCCGGACCGGCCCGGACCGACGAGCAGGTGTACGACCCGAGCGGCCGGGTCGTCGCCCGCGCGACGGCGGGCGGCTGGTCGTGCCTGAGCTACGACGCCCGGGGCCGGGTGCTGCAGCAGACCCACCCGGCGAACCCGGCCGCGGGACCGCGCACGGTCACCCACGACCACGCGGTCGGCGGCGAGCCGCTGACGACCTCGTTCGGCGACTACACCGGCACCGTGACCACCAGGACCGACCTGCTCGGCCGGGTCGTCCAGTACACCGACGTGAACGGGACCGACACCACCACGAGCTACGACCAGGCCGGGCGCGTCGTCCGGACCGCCAGCGATCCGTCGCTGTCGAACGACCCGCCGCGGGTCACGGTGACGACCTACGACGACGCCGGCCGGGTGCTGACCGTCCAGGTCGACGGGACCACGCAGGCGGTGAACACCTACGACTCCGGCGGGGACCTGGCGTCGGTGGTCTATGCCAACCACACCGAGCTCTCCGCGATCGGCCGGGACGACGCCGGCCGCACCACGGCACTCACCTGGAAGACGAGCGACGGCAGGCAGATCGTGTCCGCGGTGACCCGCAGCCGGGCGGGCACCGTCACCGACGAATCCCTCGACGGGGTCGACGCCAACCCGGCAGGCCCGAACTACGCCTACGACGCCGTGGGCCGGCTCACCCAGGCCTACGTCGCGGGTCACCACTTCACCTACGACTTCACCTCGGCCGCGGCGGCGGCGTGCCCGGCCGGCACCCAGCCGAACGCGGGCCGCAACACCAACCGGGTGCGGCTGCTCGACCAGACCCCGGGCGGCACGGCGGAAACCGGGTACTGCCACGACAACGCCGACCGGCTCCTCGCCACCACCGGGGCCACCGCCGCGTCGGGGTTCACCTACGACAGCCACGGCAACACCACCGCCTACACGATCGGAGACTCGACCACCCGGCTCGGCTTCGACGCGGCCGACCGCAACATCCTCGTCACGACGACCGGCGCGGACGCGGCCGACGTGTCCTACGTGCGCGATGTCACCGACCGGATCGCCCGCCGCGACGTCCGCCAAGGTGATCAGCAGGCCGCCGTCCTCTACGGCTACGCCGGCGACGGCGACGCGTCGATCGTCACGTTCGACGTCGACCACCACGCGCTGACCTGGACCCAGGTCCTGCCCGGCGGGGTCGTGTGGACCGAGCAGACCTCGCAGTCGCCGGACAACTGGGACCTGCCGACCGTCCGCGGCGACCTGTTCGCCACCGTGCAGAACGGCGGGCTCGTCGTCGGCGACGTGCGGACCTACACCCCGGACGGCCGGCCGGTCTCGCCGGCCGGTGCGGTGAACACCGACAACGTCCCGGACAACCAGCCCGGCCAGCTGGACTACGGCTGGCTCGGCCAGCACCGGCGTCCCTACGAACACGCCGGCGCGCTGTCGATCGTCCAGATGGGCGCCCGGCCCTACAGCCCGCTGTTCGGCCGGTTCCTCTCGGTCGACCCGGTCGAAGGCGGCTCCGCCAACGACTACGACTACGTCATGGGTGACCCGGTCAACAAGACCGACCTCGACGGCAAGGCCTGCCGCCGGAACTGGTTCAGCCGGACCTGCACCACGGTTCGTTTCAGCTGGACCCGCATCACGATCCGCACCGTCACGCGGACTGTCTGGGGCGTCACCACCGACCGCCGGCGGGAGTACCGGATGGCGCGCGCATGGCCCCGCGGACGCTGGGTGCTGGACATCCAAACCACGTGCACCAGGTACCGCGGCGGCCGCCAGAGCTGCGTGGTCTACCAGCCGCACGCGATGAGGGCCAAGACACCCAGCTTCGCCTGCGTCTCGAGCATGGTCGCCCTGGGCATTGCCGGCGGCGGAGTGCTGGTTTCGATCGTCGCGACCGGTGGCCTCACCGCCGTAGCCGGTTACGGCGCGATCACCGCGAGTGGGTGGTCGATCGCCGGGATGGCCGCCAACTGTTGAGACCGTCGGCGACCACGAACCGACTCGAAGGAGCTTGACGTTGTCCTGGCGTAGACATGGAAACCGGCGACTCGCGGGGTCCGTGGCAGCGGTGTTCCTGTTCGTGGTCGCGCTCTCGGGTGCGCGAGTACCGGCGGCGTCGGCGGCCGCCGCGGGGGTGACCGCGGACTTCTCCCGCAGCGACGGTGTGGGCCACGCCGAGGTGTTCGGCTCGAGCATCAACGTCCCGATGCTCACCGACCCGGACAAGATCGAGACGCTGCACCAAAGCGGTACCCGGTTCGTCCGCGGGGACGCCTACCTCGGCGAAATCCTGCCGGACACGACGATCGACGCCTACCTGGCCTCGATGGCGTCCGGGACCGGCGTCGCCGACCCGGCCACCTGGAACTGGGGTCACTACGGCTGGGTCGACGAGCATCACAAGCGCGGCGCCAAGGTCATGCTGATCCTGAGCTACTCGACGAACTGGCTCGGCTACCAGCCCGGCCCGTACTTCTGGAACGGCTCGCCGCCCCGGGGCGCGGACGGGTTCAAGGTCTACCGGGACGCGGTGGCCAAGATCTACCAGCACTTCCGCGGCAAGGTGGACCTGGTGGAGGTGTGGAACGAGCCGGACAACCAGTTCATCGACCTCACCGGCTCGCCGTACGGGACCGGGCAGCGGGGCAAGCTGGCGGCGTACAAGGACATCTACTACAACGCCGCGACGGCCGTGCGTTCGGTGGACCCGGTCATCCCGATCGGCGGTCCGGCCCTGTCCCAGCCGACCCCCGTGCTGAGCGATCCGAACGTCCCGGGCGACGTCGCGAACTGGCCGCAGGAACTGCTCGGCGACCCCAGGATCGCCGGGCTGACCGACTTTCTCAGTTACCACACCTACAACGACTTCGCGGTATCGCGGGCCGAAGCCGTGACCACGTGGAAGCAGGCCGCCCGTGCCGCGGGCAAGGGCGACGACTTCCCGGTGTACGTGACCGAGTGGAACTACGACTGGAACTACAACAGGAACCCGATGAACGCCCCCCACCCGTACACCATCAGCTACACGGCCACCAGGCTGACGGAGTTCCTGAAGCAGCACGCGAACGGGACGAACTTCTTCGCCGACAACGACGAGTCGCTGCTGCCGGACTTCTTCGGCGTGCACGGCAACGGCATGCTGCCGCCGAAAGCCCGCACCTACCACCTCCTGTCGGTGGACCTGGGCCTCGGCGCGGGCGAGAGCACGCTGCGGCCGGTCAGCTTCCCGCCGTCGATCAGCAACGCCGGCGCCGCCACCACGGCGACCGGCGACCGCGTCGCCTGGGTGGTCAACGACAGCGCCGCGGCCCAGGAGATCGATCTGAACCTGACCGGACTCGGCGCCACGGGGCCGACCACGGCGAACATCTTCGAAGCGGGCCCGGCGCAGTCCCCGTTGCGGCCCAAAGCCTCGGTGCCGTTGACCGGCTCGGGTGGCGCCGCGACCGTCCGGATCACGGTGCCGGTGCGGGGCGTGGTCGGTGTCCGGCTGACGCCGGCGCCGGTCGCGGACAGCGAGAACCTCGCTCCCGGCGCGAAGATCACTCCCTCCAGTGTCTACAGTGGCCAGTTCGACGGCGGGCTGGTCGCGGACGGGGTGATCCGGAGGCACGAAGCGGGCGAATGGGCGTCACGGGGCGAACTGACGCCGAACGTCAAGCTGGAGTGGCCCACCCCGAAGGCGGTCGGCCAGGTGGTGCTGTACGACCGGCCGAACTTCGAAGACCACGTGCTCGCCGGCCGGCTGGACTTCGGCGACGGCACCAGTGTGCCGGTGCCCGAGCTGCCGAACGACGGCATCGGCAAGACGGTTTCCTTCCCGGTGCGGGAGGTCACCGGGCTGACGTTCGTGGTGACCCGGAGCACGGGCAAGAACCTGGGGCTGTCCGAGCTGCAGGTCTTCGCCGGGGCCAACGTCGTCAAGGACGGCACGGTGACCACGTCCTCGGAGGCCGATCTCGGGCAGCACAGCCGGCTGAAGGCGGTGGACGGCGTCACCACGGCCGCGGGGGAGTGGGTGTCCACCGAGACCAACCCGTGGATCCGGGTCGGCTGGGTGAACCGCCACCAGGTCGACCGGGTCGTGCTCTACGACCGGCCCGGCGGCGCCGACGCGAACAGCGGCACGCTCACGTTCAGCGACGGAACCGCCGTGGCGGTCACCGGCATCCCGGCCGACGGCACACCCAAGCCGGTGATCTTCCCGGCCCGGCCGGTGTCGTGGGTGAAGTTCCAGGTGACCGGTGGCTCCGGCGGCGACGTCGGGCTGGCCGAACTGCGCGTCCTCGGCGCGGGCAACATCGCCTCCAGTGCCCAGGTGACCGCGAGTTCGGCGTTCGCCGACGCCGACCTGCAACCGGCCGCGGCGACCGACGGGGTGCTCAACCAGTGGTACGTCGGCGAGTGGGCGTCCGGCGGTGAACGCAATCCGTGGCTGCAGCTCACCTGGGACGCACCGCAGACCATCGGGCAGGTGGTGCTGTACGACCGCGACAACCCGGACGATTCCGTGCTCGGCGGAACGCTGGCGTTCAGTGACGGCAGCACCATGCCGGTGCCGGCGTTGGACAACAGCGGGACCGGCGAAGTGATCGCGTTCCCGCCCCGGTCGGTGACCTGGGTCAGGTTCTCCGCCACGGGCGCGGCGACCAGCAGGAACGTCGGGCTTTCCGAAGTCGAGGCGTACCGGCCGGGGTAGGGGGGCCGGACTCGTGACCCGGTGCGTCCCGGCGCCGGGTCACGAGTAGGTCCAATGGCCGAGCCAGGACTCGCGCCACGCCACCGTCAGCTCGCTCACTCCGTCCACACCGGACCGGTCCACCTGGGCCTTCCACGCCTCCTCCAGCGCCGCGCACAGCTTCGCCGCCGGCGGTTCGCCGCCGGATGAGGAGAACCCGCGCAGCACCGACCGCGGCACGGCGAGCTTCGCCTTGCCGCGGATGACCGACTGCTCCGTGGCACGGCAGATCAGGTACTCGACGGTGGCCAGCTCACCGGCCGAGGCCGTGGTTTCCGGCATCGCCACCTGGGGCGCGACCTGGGCCAGCGCGCGGTAGAGGCAGTCGAGCGGGGCGGCGAGGCCCTGGTGCTGGCGGGCGATCTCCCAGGACACCCACACGGCCATGCAGTCGGGCATCTGGTACGGGCGGTAGGCGAACGCCGGACCCGCGAAGGTCTGGTAGTCGCCGGTCGGGTCCTGCTCGACCGGGCCGGGCCCGTCGGGGTCGGGGGGCAGGCCGAGCCGTTTGAACAGCTCGCGCAGCAGCTTGTGCGGCCGGGCCGGCGTCGAGGACTCGCCGAGCAGCTTGCCCAGGATGCGGTTCAGCCGGTCGGCGGCCACGCCGTGGATCGCCAGCTGCAGGTGCACGAACGCGACGTCGGACAGCGTCGTGCCCGCGCAGCCGACCACGCCCACCTGGGGATAGCGCTGCAGGAAGGAGACGACCGCGTGCGTGGAGCCGATCCGCGCCGGTCCGACGAAGGTCACCGGCAGGACCGTGGCGATCCGCTGCCGGGACCGGAGGTCGCCCTTGTACAGCGGCGAGAACTCGCCGTCGGCGTGGTAGACCTCGAACCAGTTTCCCTGCCGGTGCCCCGGGCGGGTGTCGGCGAGCCAGAAGCTGTAGCCGTGCTTCTCGCACAGCTCGCGGAACCGGTCGGCCAGTTCGAACCGCGCGGCCGCGGACATGTCCCGCAGTGCGATCGCGAACCGGACCGCCAGCGACGCGCACGGAGCCGCGACCTCCTTGCGGGTGCGGAGATCGTGGTTGCGGGTCTTCACGATCGTCGGCAGCTGGGCCGGGCACTGCAACGACAACAGCGGCGCGTCGACGAGCGCGGACGCGGCTTCGGAGATCTCCCGCACCAGGTCACGCACGGCGAGGCCGTGCCATTCGCACACCTCGCGCGCCGCCGGGTCGATCGCGATCAGGCCTTCGAAGGTCTGCGCGGACTCGTAGATGAACGTCGGGTTGGGGGAGGTCGTCTGGCGGAAGACCCACCCGTCCCCGTTCTGCTGCGGGCGTTCGGCCGGCTGCCTGCCGTCGGCGTGCTCGACGACCTCGGTGCCGTCGAGGGGCTTGCGGGTGTGGGTGCCGATCACGACGCCGGCGCCGTTCGTGGCCGTGCACAGGGTCTCCAGGAAGACCGCGCTGTCGGGGTCGGCGGACACGAGCTCGCGCAGGTAGCCGTGGCGGGCCGCCGCGTGGTGCACCTCGAAGTCCACTTTGGTCACCGGCTGGCGCGCGATCTCGAAGCCGGCCCGGGCCAGGTCGGCCACGTTCCGCACGGAGATCCGCCGGCCACGCACCCTCACCACCTCCCGGACGAGTCGAACCGCACGTCGGCCTCCAGCGGTTTGCGGCGGCCCCGGCCGCCGGCCCCCGCCCACCGCGGCACCCCGATGCGGGACAGCGGGACCGCCGATTCACGCCACGACGCCTGGCCGAACAGCACGAGCGCGGCGATCACCGGCAGCCCCACCGCGACCGTGAGCGTGGCCTGCACGATCTCTCCCCGGCTCTGCGTCGCGACGGCCGCCGCGAACCCGGCGACGGCCGCGATGCTCAGCTGGACGAGCGCCTGCGGCAGCGTGCCGAGGTAACCCAGCACCGTGCGGCGCGGCGGCAGCGACAGGCGGCTGTAGAGGAAGCCCGGCAACAGCAGCAGCATGGTGATGACGGACTGGCCGTCGCCGATGTGGCCGAGCGCCTCGGTGGCGGCCCGGCCGTACGGCCACGGACGGCCCACCAGCAGCCAGCCGAGCACGAACGAGACCGTCGCCACGGCCAAGGCGTAGAACGTCACGTTGAGCGGCCCGGACTTCGTGGAGTCCTTGAGCACGAGCGTCGCGCGCACCCGGACGTGGTCGCCGCGGGGATCGCGGCCGCCGGACCGGCGCCAGTAGGCCCGCGCCTCGTTGTCGGCGATGCCGTTGGCCACCACCAGGTCCTGCCCGAACTGCCGGTCGGTCAGCTCGCGCGCCGCCGCGCGCAGGTTCGCGGCGGTGAACTCCGGGTGCCGCCGCAGCGAGTTGTCCAGCTCGCCCGAGTCCGTCCGCACCGCCTCGCCCGTGGTCGCGGCGGCCGCGAGCCGGTGAGAGACCGGCAGGCTGCGCGGCGAGAGCTCCACTCCCGACTGGCCTGCCTCCCACTTGCGGCGGCGAAGCAGATCCGCCAAGGGGCGCAGCACGGTCTGCGCCTGCAGTTCCAGGATCTTGTGCCGGGCGCCGTCGGTTTCCTCCAGCGACGCGGCGTCCTGCCGCTCGGCCAGCGAGACGAGGTCTTCGGCCAGGCCGTCGACCTGGTGCTGATCGGCGTCCGTGGACAGGTACATCCGCGAGACCTCGGCTTCCGGCGCGGTCCTGGCCACCAGGTGGTAGGACTTCAGCGTGGCCGGGATCATCGTCTCGTAGGTCACGACATAGCCGCGGCGGCTGGAGGCCAGCCGCCGCCACTGCTCCTTCGCGACCGGCGGCCGCGCGTCGACGTGCAGCGGGGTTTCGTAACTGAGCCGGTGCTCCTCGACCGAGTCGTCGAGCGCCACCACCAGCATGTAGTCGCGCACCGCGACGTCCAGCAGGTACGCGTATTCGACCAGCAGCTCGGAACAGCCGGTGAGGATGTCCAGCGCCAGGTCCCGGCACTGCCGCCCGTACCCGGGGACCGTGCCGGCGGCCTGGGCCGGCGTGAACTCGGCCTCCGGGTGGTTCCGTTCGGTGAGCAGCGTCAGCAACGCCTGCTGGATGAGCCAGCGGGGCTCGTGCACCTGGAACAGAAACGTGTTCAGCTCGTGCTTGGCGGTCTGGGCGTTCTCGTCGCTCGCGAGGATTCCGCGCAGCAGCCGGTAGAGCCCGGCGGCGACCAGCCGGGACGCCTCGTGCTGGGTGAGCCGCGGCAGTTTCTGGCCCGAGCTGTCGAAGACGTCGATGGGGGAGACGTCGCGGCGCGGCAGCCGGGCCAGCGGCACCCACAAGGACCGCTGTCGCGCCGGCCTCGACGCCGCCCGTTCGCCGTGTTCCTGGCCGATGAGGTCCTGCAGCTGCGCGGTGGCGTGCCGCTGTCCCTCGTCGAGCAGCTTGAGGCTGACGTCGACCTCGGTGCTGCGCCGGGCCGTACCGTGCTCGACCACGGTCAGCCGTTCGGTCAGCCGGCGCACGTGGTTGAGCCGCAGCGAGGTGTCCAGGAGCGCCAAGCCGACTGCCGCGCCCTGCCGGGACAGCCGGGGCGGGGCCCCGGGAATGGGAATCGTCGCGATCGCGTGCCGGAGACTGTCGATGCCGTCCACACACTGAGCGTAGGAGATGGCCCAGCCCGGCGACGAGAAAACGACGACATCCGGTCAGGCGAGCGCCCGGCGGCGGAACTCCGCCGGGGTGACGCCGGCGGCGGCTTTGAAGACCTGGCCGAAGTGGGACGGGTCGGTGAACCCCCAGCGGGCGCCGATCGCCGCGACCGGGGTGGTGCGGGCGGTCGGATCGGCGAGGTCGCGTTTGCAGGCTTCGACGCGGCGGTGGCGGATCCACCCGGCCACGGTGTGGCCGCTGCCGCGGAACAACGCGTGCAGGTGGCGAACCGAAACGAAGCAGCCGGCCGCGACGGTCTCGACGCGCAGGTCCGGATCGGACAGGCGCCGGTCGATGTAGGCCAGCACGGCCTGCCGCCGCCGGTGGTGGTCGCCTTGTTCGGCCTGGCCGGCGATCCCGGCGTGGGCGCGCAGCATGGTCGCCGTCATGTCGAGGACGTTGCCGGCCAGCAGGATCCCGGCCGGCTGCTGCGCCGGGGACAGCGAGCCGAGGCTCAGGATGGTCGACCAGACCACGGGCGCGATGCCGTGTTCGGTGGAAAACCTCCGGGCCACCAGCTGGGTGAAGGCCGCCGCGTCGTGGGCACCGACCGCCGCCTTGCGGAACCGCACGTTGACCGACCGGTAGTCGTCGCTGACGTCGAGGGTCAGCGGCTGCTCGGAGTCGTAGAGCGCGAACTCGCCGGCGCGCAGGGTCGTGGACCGGCCGTCCTGGGTGAGCTGTTTGGTCCCGGCGAGCTGCAGCGTCAGCAGGAAGGAGGCGTCGGCGGCGAGCGACAGGTCGTCGGGGCGGCGGTGGACGGTGTGGCGCAGGCAGGCGACGCCGAACAGGCCGAGCTCGCCCACCGCCCGGTGGGTGATCGAGCCGGCGAAGCTCTTCGGGTTGTCGAATTCGAAGCTGAAGTGCAGCGACACGCCGGTGTTGACCTGGCGTTCCCAGACACCCGGCCCGACCTTGGCCGCCGTGCGGGGCACGGCGTGCCCGGTGGGCAGCAGGCTCAACGCACCGGCCATGGTCGCTCCTGGGGCGCTCGGGCAACGCGGCCAGGGTACGCCGTGGCCCGGGTTGTGCGCATCGGCGACATCGGCGTGCACGTTTTCCCGATGCCCGGGTGGCGGCCCGCTCCTAGGTTGGGCGCGGAAGTGCTCGCAGCTCGACGAGGAGATGCCCGCCATGGCCTACATCGAAGGCTCCCACCACATCACGCTGTCGGTCGGCCACGCGCAGGAGGACGTCGACTTCCACGTCAAGGTGCTGGGCATGCGGTTCATCAAGCGGACCGTGCTCTTCGACGGTTCGGTGCCGATCTACCACCTCTACTACGCGAACGCGAACGGCGATCCCTCCAGCGTGGTCACGACGTTCCCGTGGGCGCAGGCCGGGCTGTACGGCAGGCGCGGCACCAACCAGAGCCGCGAGGTGCTGCTGTCGGTGCCCGAGGGCAGCCTCGACCACTGGCACCGGCGGCTGACCGAGCACGACGTCGACGTGCGCAACGTGGAGGTCTTCGGACGGCGGCGGCTGGCGTTCGAGCACCCGTGCGGCATCGAGTACGTGCTCGTCGCGAACGAGGACGACGACCGGGTCGGCCACGCCGGCCACGGGGTACCGCCGGAGTACGCGATCCACGGGCTGCACGGCCTCGGGGTGCACGTCCAGACCCCCGACCGCACGGTCGAGTTCGCCAACGACACCTTCTACGCCCAGGCCGGGCTCGCCGAGGACGGCGACCGGATCGCGGTGCAGCTGGGCAAGCAGGCCCACGGCAACCACCTCGAGATCACGGTGAACCGCACCGACGACCAGGGGACCTGGCACTACGGGGCCGGCACCCACCACCACTTCGCCTGGAACGCCGACACCCTGGAGAACCAGGACGAGCTGAAGTTCGAAGTCGAGGGCCGCGGCTACACCGACATCTCGGAGCTGAAGGACCGCAAGTACTTCAAGAGCGTC
The DNA here is from genome assembly GCF_053600695.1 of Amycolatopsis sp. NPDC005003. Lineage (NCBI taxonomy): Bacteria > Bacillati > Actinomycetota > Actinomycetes > Pseudonocardiales > Pseudonocardiaceae > Amycolatopsis > Amycolatopsis sp. NPDC005003. The sequence continues at coordinate 125,660 of NZ_JBSGAI010000009.1, forward strand.
TACGTCCGGTCGCCGGCCGGTGCCCTGTTCGAGCTGGCCGTCACCCACGCCGACGGCGGCTGGGACTGCGACGAGTCGCCGCACGAGCTGGGACAGCGCTTCCAGCTGCCCGAGCAGTTCGAGCACCGCCGCGACGAGCTGCTCGCGGCCCTCGAGCCGATCGACGGCTGAAGCGGTGAACCGCCATCTCGGGCAGCGGGTCCTGACCTGGGGACCGGCCGGGGCGCCCGTCGTGGTGCTCGCGGTGCACGGCCGCGGCCAGGACCCGGAGGTGATGCGCGAGCTCACCGCCCGGTTCGGGCCGCTGCCGGCCCGGTTCGTCGGCCCGGCCGCGGCGGCGGGCAGCTGGTACCCGCTGCCGTTCCTGCAGCCGATGGCGGGCAACCAGCCCCACCTCGACGAGGCCCTCGAGGCCATCGAAGCCCGCATCGACACGCTCCGGCAAGCCGGAACGGCTCCCGGCGACCTGGTACTGCTGGGGTTCTCACAGGGGGCGTGCCTGCTGGCGCACCTGCTGCTGACCCGCCCCCGCCGGGTCGGCGCGGCGGTGCTGCTCACGGGCGGGTTCATCGGCCCCGACCCGATCGAGCCGCCCGCCGGAGGTGAGCTCGACGGCGTGCCGGTGCTGCTGCGCAGCATCGAGGAGGACCCCTTGGTGCCTGCCCGTCGGGTGCGGGAGACGGGCCGCCTGTTCGAGGCCGCGGGTGCCTGGCTCGACATGGAGATCGAGCCGGGCACGGAACACATCGTGACCGACCAGTCCTGCCAGGCGGCGGCTGATCTCATCGCGGGGATATCGAGTCAGGCACGGTGACGGGCTCGGGAAACAGCGCCGACGCGCTTCGCTGCCGCGGGAGGCGGCCACCCCGGGGTAGCCGCCTCCCACGACCGGATCAGGCAGACGGCGGGAACGTGGGCCGGCGCCCGTGGCTCACGCGGTGAAGCCGCCGTCGATGTTCAGGTTGGCCCCGGTGATGTAGGCGGCTTCGGGCCCGGCGAGGTAGGACACGAAGGCCGCGACCTCGGCCGCGGTGCCGTACCGGTCGGTGGCCATCACGTCGAGCAGGGCCGGCGCGATGGGCCCGTCGGCCGGGTTGGCTTCGGTGTCGACCGGGCCGGGCTGGACGTTGTTGACGGTGATGCCGCGCGGCGCCAGCTCGCGCGCCAGGCCGCGGGTGAGGCTCGCCAGCGCGCCTTTGGTCAGTGCGTAGATCGACTGGCCGGGCAGCGGCACGCGGTCGGCGTTGATGCTGCCGATGTTGATGATCCGCCCGCCGTCGCCCAGGTGGGGCAGGGACTCGCGGATGGCGACGACCGCCGACCGGACGTTGATCGTCAGCATCGCGTCGATCTCCGCCATCTTCAGGTCGGTGATCGGGGCGAAGCCGGCCACGGCGGCGTTGTTGACGAGGATGTCCAGGCCGCCGAAGCGGTCGGCGGTCTGCGCGACGGCCGCCTCGACCTCCTGCTCGTGCCGGCTGTCGGCCTGGATCGGGTACGCGCCGGTCTCGGCCGCGACGGCTTCCGCGCGGGCGCCTGAGCTGGCGTAGGTGAACGCGACCCGGGCACCGTCGGCGGCCAGCCGGGCGACGACACCGGCGCCGATGCCCCGGGATCCCCCGGTCACCAGCGCGGTCTTGCCTTCGAGCGGTCGGGTGGTCATGGTGACGTCCTCTCGGTGGATTATTGAGTGTTCACTCAAATACAGCGGAGTCCGCCGGGTTTGTCAAATTTGAGGGATCACTCCATAACTGGTAGCGTCGAGGTATGCCGAGGCCCAGGAAGTTCGACGAGGAGGCCGTCCTCACCGCCGCGCGGGACGCGTTCTGGCGCAACGGTTACGCGGCCACGTCGATCCAGGACCTCACGGAGGCGACCGGCCTGGGAACGCAGAGCCTCTACGGGGCGTTCGGCACCAAGCACGACCTGTTCGTCCGGATCCTGGACGAGTACTCCGCTCGCCAGGCCTGCGGCCTCGAGGCCGCGGTCACCGCGGATCCGAGCCCGTGGCACGGGGTCACCTCGGCCGTCGTGTTCGAGGACGGCGGCCGGATGGACCTGCCGCCGCAAGGCTGCCTGATGGCCAACAGCGCCGCGGCGCTGAGCGCGCAGGACGAGGAGGTCCGGACGCGCACGTGCCGCGCCTACTCCGGTTCCCTCGAGCTGTTCACCCGGCGGATCACCGAGGCCAGGGACCGTGGCGAGATCGGCGCGGACATCGATCCCGAGACGACCGCGCGAGCGCTGATCGCCGTCATGCAGGGAATCGAGTTCCTGAAGAAGTCAGGCATCGGCGAGGACGAGGTGCGGCGGGTCAAAACCGCGGCACTGGAGATGATCGAGCGTTCGGCCGGGCGCTGAGCACCCGGGAAGCCGGCGTGCCGCCGGAGCGGACGACGTGCGTCATCGCCGGTGGCGGCCCGGCGGGGATGATCACGGGCCTGCTGCTGGCCAGGGCCGGCGTGGACGTCACCGTCCTGGAGAAGCACGAGGACTTCCTGCACGACTTCCGCGGCGACACCGTCCACCCGGCGACCCTCGACCTGCTCGACGACCTCGGCCTGGGGGAGCGGTTCGCGCAACTGCCGCAGACCCGGGTCACCGCGGTCACGCTGCCCGGCCGGCGAGGCGGGACACGGCGCATCACCGACTTCGCGGCGCTGCGCCGCTGGGGTGTCCGGCACCCGTACCTGGCCGTGGTCCCGCAATGGGACCTGCTCGACCTGCTGGCCGAAGCGGGCCGCGCGGAACCGGCGTTTCACCTGCACATGGGCGTCACGGTCACGTCGGTCATCCGCGAGCACGGCCGGGTGGCCGGTGTCCGGCACGGGGCGGGGGAGACCCGGGCCGCGCTCACGATCGCTTGTGACGGCCGGGATTCGCCGCTGCGGGCGGCCGCCGGGCTGCCGGTCACCGGGTTCGACGTCCCGTTCGACACCTGGTGGGTCCGGCTCTCCCGCCGTCCCGGCGAGGAGCTGAGCACGCTCAACCGGCGGCCCGGCCGAGGGTGCTTCGCAGTGGTGATCCCGCGGGAGGGCTACGTCCAGATCGGTTACGTGGCCAGGAAAGGCACGGACGCGGCGCTGCGGGCCCGCGGCATCGAGCGCTTCCGGGCCGACCTCGCGCGGGTGCTGCCGGAGTTCGCCGACCGGGTCGGCGAGCTGTCCTCGATGGACGACGTCAAGCACCTGGACGTGCGGCTCGACCGGCTGCGCCGGTGGCATGCCGACGGGCTGCTGTGCCTCGGCGACGCCGCACACGCGATGTCGCCGGTCGGGGGCATGGGGATCGGCTTGGCCGTCCAGGACGCCGTCGCGGCGGCCACGCTGCTCGCGGGACCACTACGCCGCGGCGAGGTGACGACGGCGGACCTCGCCCGCGTGCGCCGGCGCCGCCGCCTGCCGTTGCTGCTGGTGCAGGGCCTGCAGCGGATCATGCACGCCGACCTCGCCGGTCCCATCGTGAACGGCACCCAGGCCGGGCCGCCCGGCCCGCTCCTCACGCTGGCGACCCGCCTGCCGTTCGCCCGCACGCTCGCGGCCTACCTGATCGGCGTCGGCTTCCGCCCGGAACGCGCCCCGGCGTTCGCCCGCCGGAGCGGCCGGCCGATCGACCGGTGCTCGCGAACCTAGACCGTGACTCCCGCCGTGCCGACCAGGGACGGCAAGCCCGACCGAAGCACCGACACGCACTCCGGCCCGCTTCGCGGGGCTGCCCTTCTCAGGCGGCGGCCCGCAGCGCCGCCCACCGGCCGGGACGCTTCGGCAGCGCGACGTCCCCGCTCCCGACGGCCCAGCCCGCCGGCCAGGTCCGAACGGCGTACCGGTCCGTCCGCGCCCAGGTCCGGGTCAGCTCCGGCGGCACCACGAAGGACGCACCGGTGAAGTCGGCGTGACCGGTGAAGCGGGCCTCGGCGAACCAGGTCGTCCTCCTGAACCGCGTGTCGCGGAACGAAGTCCGGCCGGCGAACCCGGCGGCCTCGGCGTCGAACGACCCGGCGAACCACGCGCCGGTGAAATCGGTCAGCCCGGAGAACCTCGCCTCGCCGAACCCGGCCGGGCCGGCCACGGTGACGCCGGGGAACGCGGCCGTCCCGGTGAAGGTCACCGAGTCGAAGGCCGCCTCGCTCTTGAACTGCGCCTCGCGGAACCGCGCGTGCCCGGCGAAGCACGAGCCCACGAACGTGACCTCGCCGGTGAAGACGGTCCGGACGAACCGGGCGGTGCCGTCGAAGCGCACCCACTCGAAGGTGAGATCGCGGACCTCGCAGCCGGACAGGTCGACCGCGGTGAGGACGGCGCGCTCGACCCTCAGGTCGATGCCGGGCCAGAACTCCGCCGCGTGCGGGCGCAGGTGCGGGAGCACCAGGGCCCAGAGCCGGTCCTGCCAGTCCGGCAGCCGGCTCCAGCCGCGGAACCGCAGCTGGGCGAGCACCTGGTCGACGAACAGCTGCCGCTGCGCCCGGTTCCGGTGCGCCAGCCGCTCGAGCCCACCCAGCACCTCCAGCCGCTTTTCGGGGTCGCGCGCGTGGACGTCGTCAGACCCGGTCGCCCTCGCCGGTACCCGCCGCGGCGCGGCGCTCTTGCGCAGGACGAAGACCCGCACGTACTGCACGGCGAGGGCGATCAGCGCAAGCCCGACGACGACCTTGGCCACCGCGAGCGGGAAACCGGACATGGGACGAAGTGTGCCCGGGCGGCCGAGCCCGGGACAGCGAAATACCGGCGAGTGTCCGCGTTGCCGGCCGGTCAATCGGCTTCGCGCCGCGAAAGCGGGTTGACGGGCGCGCTCCCTTCGGGGGCGTAGCGCGCCCCGAGCAGGTAGAGGCGGGTGATACCCAGCGCGACCCCCTGGGCGACGCGCTTGAGATAGCCGGTGTCGCCGAGCCTGCGGAGGTCATCGGGATCGAGGACGTTGCCGACGGTCACCCCGATGGCGGGGGCCTGTGGCGACATCAGCAGTTCGGAGTCCTCGGCACGCGCGCCGAGGTAGGGTGCGCCGGTCTGGCGTGCGATCTCCTCGCCGATGTAGCCGGCCAGCGGCGAACCCACGTCGGAGTCCGCGCCCGCGCGGCTGAAGTAGTGGGTCTGGATTCCCGCGGGTCCGTTCTCGACGCGCCTGAGGTCGAGGAGGACGATCAGCTCCGCCTTGATCGAGTTGGCGAACTGGGCGCGCTCGGCGGGCGTCAGCATCGACGACGTCGGCAGGGCCTGCATGTGGGCGTCCCGCTCGATGCTTTCTTCGACCAGGGTTCGCAGGCGTTCCAGGATCGCCGGCTCGGCGTCGTGCTCCTCCGACGTCTGCCGGACGGTGGTCCCGACGAGGACCATGCCGCTGCGCTGCGCCGAAACCGACCAGTAGATCAGGCGCTTCTGCTTGTCGGTCGCCGGATTCTCCGCGGAGGTCCCGATGCTGTCCAGGAAGTTGAGCACGAGCACGCTGACCCGGGCGCAGACCCCGTCGGTGAAGATCCCGTAGTCGTTCTGGAACCGGACGAGTGCCTGGTGGGTGGCGGTGCCGAAGACACCGTCGACCGGTCCGGTTTCGTGGTAGCCCAGGCGCACCAGCCGCCGCTGGAGCTCGGACACGTCCGCGCCCGCCATCAGCGGGCCGTCGGGAACGAGGTACAGCTTCCGCTCGCCCAGCGTGGTCTCCGCCCGGCGAGCCGGCTTCGGGACGTCGGAACCGGGCGGCGGATCGCGATCTTCGCGCGGGGCCAGGGCTTCCCGGGCCCGGCGGCTGGCGCGCTCGATCCGGGCCGCCTCGCCGGGCAGCGGGATGCGTCCCCAGCCGACAATGGTGAGATGGCTCGAGGTACGCATGGGACCTGCCTTCGCGTCAGTGGCTGAGCAGCGAAACCGAGCCGGCGGTCGCCGAGAGGAACGCCACCGCGACTTGGAGCAGAGCCACCCGTTTCACCAGGTCGACGACGTGTTCGTTGTACGCCGTCGAGGCAGTCAGCGCAATGGTGAACTCCAGGAGCAGTTTCTCGTCGCTCCAGCCACGCAGCTGGGCCTCGGCGAGCAGCGAGTCCCGGTCGACCGCGGTGGTGCGATCCAGCACGACCACGGCGAAGGCGAGCAGGAAAGCCAAGCCGAGCAGCGAAACACAGACCACGTCGAACGCCCGGAACCGGCTCACCTGCAGCGCCGAGGCGGCGATCGCGGCCGCCACGCCGACCGAAAAGGTGACCAGGATCTTCGCGGTGTCGACCTGACTGCGCTGGCGGGCGGACCGGCGATCGAGGTCGCGTTCGTGCCAGGCCATGGTGGAATCGGTCATCGGCCCTGCTCAGCCGACGCCGGAGTCGAGGAGTTCCACAGGGGGCAGGTCGTCCGGAGCCGGTTTGTCGTTACAGGCCGGGCAAACCGGCCGCAGAGTCGGTTCGAGCGTCCTCGGCCGGGACGAACGTGACCCACAGCGACGCTGACGACGGCCGTCGGGCTGGTCGCGCTGCTGCGCCGGATCGGCATTGTCGACGGATTGTCGACGGAATGCGAGACAGTCGGAGCAGGACGACGCAAGCATTCATGCCGAGGTGGGGGCTGCGATGGAGTTCAAGGTGCTCGGACCGCTCACCGTCACGGACGGAAACCTGAGCGCTCACCTGCCCGGCGGGTTGCGGCGCCGGCTGCTCGCGGCCCTGCTGGTCAACCTGAATTCGGTCGTGTCGGCCGATCGCCTGGTCCACATCCTCTGGGGCGACGACGCTCCGCCGTCGGCGTCGCGCAACCTGCACAACCAGGTGTGGCGGGTGCGGGCGGCCCTCGACGAGTGCTCACCCGGCATGGGCGCGGTGCTGATCACCCAGCCGCCCGGCTACCAGCTGCGGGTGGATCCGCAGGTGGTCGACGCCGTGCGCTTCGAACAGGCGGTCACCGAGGCGGTCGCCGGGGCGGCCGAGCGTCCCGACCGGGCGGCGGCGCAGCTGACCAAGGCACTCGAGCTGTGGCGCGGGCAGCCCTACGCGGAGTTCGCCGGGCAGGAGTTCTGCCGGTACGAGGCCATGCGGCTCGAAGAACTGCGCCTGGTCGCCACCGAGGAACGGTTCGAAGCGATCATCGCCTCGGGCAGGCACGCGGAGCTGGACGGCGAGATCGAGGCGTTCGCCGCCGAGCACCCGTTGCGGGAACGGCCCCAGGACCTGTTGATGATGGTCCTGCACCGGGCCGGGCGCCAGGCCGACGCCGCCGCGGTCTACCGGGAGTTCCGCCGCCGGCTGGTGGAGCAGATGGGGCTGGAGCCGTCCGCCGCGCTGCGCCGTCGCCACGAGCACATCCTGCACGCCGATCCGATGCCGGAACCGGACCGGCGGCGCGCCCGCGTCGGCAACCTGCGGCTGGAGCTGAGCGAGCTGGTCGGCCGCGGCGAAGACATCGTCCGGGCGCTGGCCACCCTCCGCCACACCAGGGTGCTCACCATGACCGGGGTCGGCGGGGTGGGCAAGACCCGGCTCGCCCTGCGGGTGGCGGCGGAAGCGAGCGAGGCGTTCCCGCACGGCGTCTGGGTGTGCGAGCTCGCCGCGGTGCGGGACGGCTGGCTGGTGCCCGACGTGCTGGCGACCACGCTCGGCATGCAGGCGCTGCCGGGCATGACCGTCACCGACGGGCTGGTCGACTTCCTGCGCTCCCGGCGCGCGCTGCTGGTGATCGACAACTGCGAGCACGTGCTGGACGCCGCCGCGCAGCTGGTCGACGCCGTGGCGCGCGACTGCCCCGAGGTCGTGGTGCTGGCCACCAGCCGCGAGCCGCTGGGGGTCGACGGTGAACACGTCCTGCCGGTGGGCCTGCTCGAGGTCCCGCCGCCGGACGTGGGCCGGGACGTCGACCGGGTGGCCGCGGTGCCGTCGGTGGCGCTGTTCGTCCGCCGGGCGAGCGCGGCGACCGCGACCTTCACCCTCGGCGGGCACAACGTCGCGGAGGTCGCCGAGATCTGCCGCAGGCTGGACGGCCTGCCGCTGGCCATCGAGCTGGCCGCGACGCGGCTGCGCTCGATGTCCGTGGCCGAGGTCGCCGCCCGGCTGGAACGCCGCCTGGACTTCCTGCACAGCATGCGGCGGGTGCGGGAGGAACGGCACGGCACCCTCGGCACCGTCGTCGGGTGGTCCTACAACCTGCTGGCCCCGATCGACCGGGCCGGCTTCGACCGGCTCAGCGTGCTGGCCGGGTCGTTCACCCTGGACGACGCCACGGCCATCGCCGCCGGCGGCGACATCGGTGCCGCCGACGTGGTCGACGTCGTCGCCGACCTGGTGCACAAGTCCATGCTCGTCGCCGAAACCGAGCACACCCCGACCCGGTACACGATGCTGGAGACGCTGCGGATCTACGGCCGGGAACAGCTCGAACGCAGCGGGCGGCTGGCGCTCCTGCGGCGCCGGCACGCCGCACACTGCGTCGCCGTGGCCGAGGCATCTGCCGACGGGCTGGCCGGGCCGGACGAAGCCGGCTGGGCGGCCAGGATCGGCGCGCTGCTGAACGACCTGCGCACCGCGCACACCTGGGCGCTGACCACGGATCCGGCGACCGCGATCCGGCTCTCCGCGGCGTTGCTGCGCTACACCTCGGCACACGGACCGGCCGAGATCTACGGCTGGGCCGACCGGGCGGTGGCGGCCGCGACCCACGAGCCGCCCGGTCCGCGCCTGGCGGCCGCACTGGCCGTCGCCGCCGCGGGCGCCGCTCGGCGGGGCGATCTGGCCGACGCGGAGGAGCTGGTCGAGCGGGGGTTGCGCGCGGTGCCCGAGCGGACCGACCCGGCCCGGCGGCATCTGCTGTGGGTACTGGCCAGGGTGGCCTCCTACCGGGGCCGGCTCACCGACGCGGCCACCCTGTACGCGAAGGTCGCGCAGCTGGCCGAGCAGGCCGGTGACACGCATTGCGTCGCCTACGTCACCGCGAGCGGCGCTCTGCAGCACGCCTACCGGGGTGCCGGCGAACAGGCCGTGGCGCTCGCCCGCAAGGCCGGGAAACTGGCGGTGGTCACCCGCAACCCGACCGCCGTCGCCTGGGCGCACTACGCGCTCGGAGTGGCGTTGCAGGACCGGGATCCGGAGCGGGCGCTGGCCGCCCTGCGGCAGGCTCGCGAGGTCGGGAGCGCCGGCGGCAACACCTACATCCCGGGGGTGGCGCTCAGCGTGGCCGCCGCCGTGATGACCCGGCACGGCGACGTGGACCGGGCGGCGCGGCTGACCGCCGAGGTGATCGACCACTGGAGCCACGAGAGCCACTGGGCGCAGCAGTGGGTCGCGTTGCGCACCGCTGTCTCGGTGCTCGCCCGGTCGGGGGAGTACGAGGCGGCGGCCACGCTGCACGGCGCACTGACCGCCAGCGACGGCGCGATCCCGCCGATCGGGGCCGAATCCGAGCTGGTCGACGCGGTCGTCGGCGCGGTGGCCGGCCGGCTCGGCGCCGGGCCGTTCAGCGCCGCTCTCACCCGCGGAGCCGCGCTGAGCGACGACGACGCAGTGGTCTTCGCGAGGACCGCGCTCGACCGGATCGGCCGTGCCGGGTCCGTCACCCCCGCGCACTGGGTGGTGTCCCGGCGGGCCCGGGGCGAGGTCGCGGCCGGGGCGTGACCGGGGCTATCCGGCGGTGCCCGCCCCGCGCAGCCCGGACGCCCGGGCGTGGGCGCGTTCGAGGCGCCGCACGGCTTCCGGCATCTCCGACGGCGCCAGCGTGGCGAACGACAGTCGGAGGTGGCGGGAACCATCGCGGTCGATGCAGAACGGGGGACCGGGAACGATCGCCAGGCCCTCCTCGATCGCCGCCGCGGCCACCGCGGGGGCGTCCACCCCCGCGGCCGTGATGGCGGCCCAGAAGAACAGTCCGCCACGCGGTGCGGAGAAGGTCAGCCAGCCGAGCTCGCCGAGCAGCCCGGCGAGGTGGCTCGCCCGGGTGCGGTAGAGCGACCGGATGCGGAGCAGGTGCCGGGGCAGGAAGCCCGGCCGGCCCAGCAGCCGGCTGACCACGTGCTGGCCGAAGGTGTTGGTCTGCAGGTCCGCGTCCTGCTTGGCACTCGCCAGCGGGCCGACCAGCTCGGGCGGAGCGACCAGCCCGGCCACCCGGAACCCGGGGCACAGCGTCTTCGACAGGCTCAGCAGCCGGATGACGCGGTCGCCGAAAGCGTCGATGGAGGGCAGCCGCACACCGTCGAACGCGAGATCCGCGTAGGGATCGTCCTCGACGATCAGGAACCCGTAGTGGCCGGCGAGCTCGGCCAGGTGCCGGCGGCGCTCCTCGGTCAGCACCGCCGCGGTCGGGTTGTGGAAGTGCGGTACGACGTAGACCAGCCGGCAGCGGGCACCACGCCGGAGCCGGCCGGCCAGCGCCTCGGTGTCCATGCCGTCCTCGTCCCCGGGCACCGCGAGCAGCTCGGCGCCGGCCTGCCGGAAGACCCGCACCGCACCGAGGTAGCCCGGATCCTCCAGCGCGACCGGGTCACCCGGCGCCACGAGCGCGTTCGCCACCAGGGCGAGGCCCTGGTGGCTGCCGCTGGTGACCAGCACCCGGTCCGGGTCCGTGTGGCCGCCGGTCTCGCCGGCCCGTGCGGCGAGACCGGCCCGCATCGCCGGGACGCCTTCGACCGGGCCGTACTGCAGGGCGGCCGCGGCCGCCGAGCTCATGACCTCGTCGAGAACGGTCACGAGCTCCGGCACCGGGAAGCTGTCCGGGGCCGGGAGGCCGCCCGCCATCGACAGGACACCGGGGGCGGCCGCGGCGGCCAGGATGTCGCGGATGGCGTCCGGCGCCGGCCGGTCCACTGTGGTCACTTGCGCGCGAGGAACAGCCGGCCGGTGGGGAAGCCGAGCTCGACGGTCTCCACCTGCCGGAAGCCGGCGCCGGACAGCTTCTCCTCCCACTCGGGGACCGACAACAGCTTGCGGGTCATGAATTCCCGGTGGTAGTAGGTCACGATGGAGCTGAACCGGCGCTCCCGTTCGGTGCGGACGTAGGGGATCGCCTCGGTGATCGCCATCAGGCCGCCCGGGCGCAGCGCCGCGCGGCAGTTCGCCAGCACCGCGTCGGCGACGTGCTCCTCGTCCGGCATCATGTCGTGGAAGACGAAGCCGGCGTGGATGACGTCGGCGTCGAGCAGCGGGCCCGGATCGGTGGCCAGCGACTGGATCGACCGCTGCACCACGGTGAGCCGGTCGCTCAGGCCGGCATGCACGGCCGCCTCCTTCGCCGCGTCGCACGCACCCCGGTCGAGGTCGAGGCCGACCCCGGTGGCGCCGGGGAGCACGTCCAGCAGTTCGATCAGCAGCCGGCAGGTACCCGAGCCCAGGTCGGCGACCCGGGCGGGGCGCACCTCGGTGATCGCCTCGAACGCCGCGGGGTAGAACGCCAGCGATCCCATCCACTGCGAGCTGACGGCGACCTGCCTGCCGTCGCGGACGTACGCCGCTCGCGCGCGCTCCGGATCGACGAGGAACTCGCGCGCGTGCTCGACGAAGGGCCGGTTCGCGTTCATCGTCCACGACACGTACCCCGCCTGGTGCCGGATGACGTCGTAGTCGGGCACGATCCGGAAGGAGCCGTCGCCGGTGGGCTCGATGATGCCGGCGGACTCCAACGCTTCGAGGTAGCGGGCGACACCGCTTTCCGGCAGATCGGCGATCGAGGCGAGCCGGCTCGCGGTGACCTTCCCGCCGGCGCTGATCTCCTCGAGGACGCCGAGCCGGTCGCCGATCTCCAGCAGCGCCGCCGCGGCCGCGATGTCCGGCGCCGAGGCGCTTTGCTTGATTTCCCGGAAAAGTTCACGTCGGGGAGTGGCGGCAATGGTCATGGGGCATTCCTTACGTTCGGCTCTGATCGATGAGAGCAGATCTGAAAATCGGCTGGATCCGAGGGGAATCGACCCCGTTCGGGCGATTCGGCGGCAAACCGGTCAACCGGCCGCGAGGCGCAGCACCGAATGCAGCAGGGTGCGCGCGCCGGCGATCAGGTGCGCGTCGTCGGTGTGCTCGTCCGGGGCGTGGCTGACACCGTCGTGGCTCGGCACGAAGATCATGCCGATCGGGGCGATGTCGCTCACGATCTGGGCGTCGTGACCGGCGGCGCTGAACATCTCCAGGTGCGCGAGGCCCAGTGCGTCGGCGGCCGCGGTGATCGCCCGCTGCGCGGCCACGGTGGTCGGTGTCGGCGCGGTCACCGGGCGAACGGTGGCCTCGATGTCGAGCCCGGTCGCCGAGCCGAGCCGGGCCAGCAGGCCGGTCAGCGCGCGTTCCGCGGCGCGCAGGCGGTCCGGTCTGCTGTCCCGGATCTCCGCGGTCAGTTCCACCCGGCCCGGGATGACGTTCGTGACGTTGGGCTCGGCGTCGATCCGCCCGACCGTGCCGACGGCGCAGAGACTGTGTTCCGCGGCCAGCTCCTCGACCGCGAGGATCACCCGGGCCGCCACCGGCAACGCGTCCCGGCGCAGGGCCATCGGGGTCGTGCCGGCGTGGCCTTGGCGCCCCTGCACGGCGATGTCCAGGATCGTCCGCCCGGTGATCGCGCCGACCACGCCGATCGGGATGTCGCGGGCTTCGAGCACCGGGCCCTGCTCGATGTGCAGCTCGAGGTAGCAGGCGATGGAGCCCGGTGCCCACGCGGCCGCGCCGATGGTGTCGAGGTCCCCGCCCGCCGCCCGCAGCGCGGCACGCAGCGGCAGGCCGCCCCGCTCCGCCGCGGCCGTCGCGGCGGCGACGTCCACCTTGCCGGTGAGGGCGAGCGAACCGAAGAAGGGGTAGGGGAATCCGGCGCCCTCCTCGTTGGTGAAGGCGATCGCGACCGGTTCCACCGGCAGTTCGACCTCGGCCTGCGCCAGCACCCGGACCACCTCGCACGCCGCCATGACGCCGTAGGTGCCGTCCAGGCGGCCGCCGTCGACGACGGTGTCCAGGTGTGAGCCGAGCAGGACGACGGGCTTGCCGGGATCCGCCCCCGCACGGCGCACGATCAGGTTGGCGGCCTGGTCGACGTGCGTGGTGAGGCCGTCCTCGCGGCACCGCGCCGCCAGGTAGCGGCGGGCCGCGGTTTCCTCTTCGCTGAGTCCGGTCCTGGTGATGCCGCCCGGACTGGGCCGGGCCCCGAACGCCGCGATCTCGTCCAGCCGGCGCAGCAGCAGGGCGGCGTCGATGTCCTGGCCGGGATCGAGGCCCGCGCCGCCGGCCGGTGTGGACAGCACTGCGGGATCAGCCGGAATGCTCATAACGTCCTCATGCCGTGGGAAGGGGGTTTTCATGCCGGTTCGAACTGGCATTCCGGCAACGATAATCCGGCCGTCTATCACCGGGCTATCCATGTGCGATCAGCGATTTTCCGGAACGGCGGTTGACTGTCGGACCTGGCCTGGAAACATGACTCAGTGCGTCGGCGACGATGCGAATGCCGTCGGCCCGACAACAGTGGCGAGGAGCCAGATGAGAAGCATTTGGAATCTGGTGGCGCACAATCGGAACTTTTTCCTGTTGTCCGGCGCCAACCTGATCTCGCTGGCCGGTGACTGGATTCTGGGCATCGGGATGATGTTCTACGTCTACACGGTCACCGGGTCCGCGCTGGCCTCCGGCGCCATGCTGCTGGTGGCCCTGGTCCCGCAGCTGCTGTTCGGTTCGCTCGCCGGCGTGTTCGTCGATCGCTGGGACCGCAAGCGCACGATGGTCGTCACCAACCTGCTGCTGGCGCTGGTCCTGGTCCCGCTGTTCGCGGTGCACGACCGAAGCACGATCTGGGTCGTCTACGTGGTCGTCTTCGTCCAGGGCGTGCTCGAACAGTTCTTCCAGCCTGCCGAAGGCGCGATCCTCCCGCACGTCGTGCCGGCCGAAGACCTGGTCGCCGCCAACGCGCTGAACGGCCAGAACCGCCAGGTCGCCCGGTTGATCGGCGCCGCGGCGGGCGGGGTGCTGGCCGCCACCGGCGGGATCTTCCTGGTCGCCGTCGTCGACGTGGCCAGCTACCTGCTCGCCGCCGCACTCGTGGCGATGATCCGCGCCGAAGTGCCGCCGGAGCCGGCCGGCGTCCGGGGCCGGGTCGACCACGAATGGCGGGCGGGGATCGCGCTGTGCCTGACCGAGCGGGACCTGACCACGCTGCTCGTCTTCCGGCTGATGAACGGGTTCGGCGAAGGGGTGCTCTCCGTGCTGATCGCGCCGCTGATCATCAGCGTGCTGCACGCCAGCAGCGCCGAGTACGGCTCGGTGATCTCCGTGCAGGCGGTCGGCGGGATCGCGGGCGGGCTGGCCATCGCCGCCATCGGGCGGCGCCTGCCGCCGCGCGTCCTGCTCGGCTACGGCGCGCTGCTCTTCGGCGCCATCGACCTGGTCATCGCGCTCTACCCGCTGGCCCTTCCGGCACTGTGGCCGATCTTCATCCTGATCACGGTCGCCGGCGCGCCCTCGGCGGCGCAGCTGGCCGGGTTCGCCACGCTCCAGCAGACCCGGACGCCGGACCGGTACCGCGGCCGCGTCTTCGGCGCGCTCAGCGCCGGATGGGCGTCGGCGATGCTGCTCGGCGTCGTGCTGGCCAGCCTGCTCGGCGACGTCGTCGGGATCATCGCGATCATCTCGCTGCAGGGCCTGATCCACATCGTCGCCGGCCCGTACCTGCTCGTGCGGCTGAGACCGCGGGCGCCGGCGGCGAACGGCGTGGCGGTCCTCGCCGCCGAAGACAACCCGGCCGGCGGATGAGCCGCCCGATGGACGGGGCCATCACGGTGCCGCAGCACGCGGAGGCCGGCGTACGCGCCGGCGTGGGCACGTCGTTCGGCACGTTCGGCGAGCTCCTGCAGGGGGCGCTGCCCGGATCCGAGCAGGACTTCCTGGTGACCCTGCCGATCGCGCGCTGGACCACGGCGGTGCTCACCTTGGTGCCGGGAGCCGGCGAGCTGCTCGTCCGGCCGGCCGGCAAACACAAGGCGTTGCGTGCGGCCCGGATAGCGCTGGCCCGGTACGGGGTGCGGTCCGGCGGCACCCTCACCCTGACCAGTGACCTGCCGGAGGGCAAGGGGATGTCGAGCTCGTCGGCCGACCTGGTGGCCACGGTCCGGGCCGTCGGCGCCGCCTTGGGCGTCGCGGTCTCACCGGCGGACACCGAGGCCTGCCTGCGCCGGATCGAGCCGACCGACGGCCTGATGTACCACGAGATGGTCGCGTTCTACCACCGCAAGGTGAAGCTGCACCGGGTACTCGGTCCGACGCCGCCGCTGACCATCGTCGGGATCGACGAGGGCGGGCAGGTCGACACGGTCCGGTTCAACGCGGCCCGGCCGGTGATCACGGCGGCCGAGCGGCGCGAATACCGCACGTTGCTCGACCGGCTCGGCACCGCGCTGGCCGGCGGCGACCTGACCGAGGTCGGCCGGGTCTGCACCCGGAGTGCCGTGCTCAACCAGCCGAGGTGCCACAAGCGGCACCTCGAGCCGGTGCTGGAGATCTGCAGGGACGTCCGGGCGCTCGGGGTCAGCGTGGCGCACAGCGGCACCATCGTCGGCGTCCTCGTCTCGGACGACGATCCACGCCGCGCCGGCAAGGTCCGCGACGCCGTCGCCGCCTGCACCGAACTCGCCGGCGCGGCCTCGATCGACCACACGCTCGAGCCGGCGGCCGCCCGCCCGGCACCACGAGACGACGACCGGGAGGGCGTGTCCTATGCGGACTGACAACGGGACCGAGCAGGGCTGGACGCTGATCGGCGGCTTCGAGGCGCAGGTACGCGCGGTGCCCGGCGCCGTCGCGCTGGTGGACGTCGACGGCACCACGACGACCTACCGGGAACTCAACGCGCAGGCGAACCGGCTGGCGCGGCTGCTCGTCGGCCGCGGTGTCGGCGCGGAGGTCCGGGTCGCGCTCGTGCTGGAGCGGTCGCCGGCGCAGGTGGTGGCGATCCTCGCGGTGCTGAAGGCGGGCGGCGCGTACGTGCCGATCGACGCCGGCTACCCGCCCGAGCGGATCGCCCTCATGCACGCCGACTCCGGGGCGGCGCTGGTGCTCACGACGAGCGACCTCGCCGCCGGCCTGCCGGCCGGGACCGGCCCGATCGTGTCGCTGGACGAGCCGGGGACCGTCGCCGCGCTGGCGGCGCACGCCGACGGCGACCTCGGCCTCGAGGTGTGGGGTGACCAGGCGGTCTACGTGATCTACACCTCGGGTTCGACGGGCACCCCGAAGGGGGTCGTGGTGTCCAACGCCAATCTGGCCACGTTGTTCGTCGAGGCCCAGCGGATCCTGCGGTTCGGGCCGTCGGACGTGTGGACCCTGTTCCACTCCTGCTCGTTCGACTTCGCCGTCTGGGAACAGTTCGGCGCGCTGCTGCACGGCGGCCGGCTGGTGCTGGTGTCGCGCGAGCAGGCCCGTTCGGCCGAGGAGTACCTCGACCTCGTCGAGCGCGCGGGCGTGACGGTGTTCAACCAGACGCCGTCGGCGTTCCTGCAGTTCGTCCAGACGGCCGACGGCCTGGGCCGGACCGGGTGGACGGACCCGCTGCGGGTCGTCTTCCTGGGCGGCGAGTCGCTCGAGGCCGCCCGGCTGGCGGGGTGGTACGGCCGCGAGCCGGCGAGCCGGCCGATGGTGACCAACGCCTACGGGGCCACCGAAGTCTCGATCCTCAACAACATCCGGCTGATGGACCGGGCGAGCGCCGCGGCCGGCGCCGGCAGCCTGATCGGCACCGGCCTTCCCGGGCTCGGCGTGACCGTGCTGGACGCCGCCGCCGATCTGGTGCCGCCGGGCGAGATCGGCGAAGTGCACGTGTCCGGGCCCGGGGTGACCAGGGGCTACCACGGCCGGCCCGGGTTGACCGCGCGCTCGTTCGTGCCCGATCCCGCCGGGCCACCCGGCTCGCGGATGTACCGCACCGGTGACCTCGCGCGCTGGGCCAGGGACGAGCTGGAGTACCTCGGCCGGGCGGACGACCAGGTGAAGATCCGGGGTTTCCGGATCGAGCTCGGCGAGGTCGAGGCGGCGATCGCGACCTGCCCGGCGGTGGCCCGGTCCGCCGTGGCCGCCCGGGAGGACCGGCCGGGAGACCAGGTCCTGGTGGCCTACGTGGTGCCCGACGGCGATCCGGCCGGCCTGCCGGCGGCGGTGAAGGCCTGGGCGGCCGCCCGGCTGCCCGCGCACATGGTCCCGGCCATCGTGCTGGCGGTACCGGACCTTCCCTTGACACCCAACGGAAAACTCGACCGCAAGGCGTTGCCCGCCCCGCCGGTGCGCGCGAGCGCGGGCGACGGGACGGAAACCGGCACCGAGCGGGCCGTCGCGGCGATCTGGGCGCAGCTGCTGGGCCGCGACGGCGTCACCAGGCTGGACGACTTCCTGGACCTGGGCGGTCATTCCCTGGTGGCCGCCCGGATCGCCGCCCGGGTGCGGGCCGAGCTGAACACCGGTGTGCAGGTCCGCGACTTCTACGACTACCCGCGGCTGGCGGACTTCGCCTGCCGCGTGGACGCGTTGCGCGTACCGGCGGCCGGGACGGCGGAGGGCGAATGACCACCGGACCAGGACGTCTCGCCCCGCAGTCCTACGAGCAGCAGCGGCTGTCCCTGTTCGAGGGGCTCGACGACGGCGGGGTCGCGAGCAACGTCGCCTACATCCACTGGATCACCGGTGCCCTCGACACCGCGGCGCTGACCGCGGCGATCACCGCCGTGCACGCACGACACGAAGTCCTCCGCACCCGGTACCCGGACGTCTCGACCCAGGAAGTGCTGCCGGCCGGGGAAACCCCGCCGGCACAGCTCGACCTGAGCGCCGGCCCGGACCCCGCGGCCGAGCTGCGCCGGCTGGTGGACCGCCGGGTCGGGACGCCGTTCGACCTGGCCGCCGGAGCGCCGGTGCGGTGGATCCTCGCCGCGCTGGGACCGGACCGGCACGCACTGGCGATGGTGGTGCACCACATCGCCATGGACGCCTGGTCGCTCGCGGTGCTCAACCGGGACATCTCGGAGCTCTACTCGGCGTTCCACACCGGCCGGCCGCCCCGGCTGGCCGAGCTGCCGACGACCTACGCTGGCTACGCCACGGCGCAACGCGAGCGGCACGACGCCACCGCGGCGCCCGAACTCGACTACTGGGTCACCGAACTCGCCGGCCTGCCCGGTCCGACCCGGCTCCCGTTCGACCGGCCGGCCGGCCACGAGACCGGTCGCCGCGGCGGGGTGCACCGGGCCCCGGTCCCGCCGTCACTGGTGAGTGCGGCCGCGAGCCTGGCCAAGGCGGAACGGGCGTCGGTGTTCATGGTGCTGCTGGCCGCGTTCTCCTGGCAGCTCGCCCGGTGCGGCGACCAGCGCGACTTCGTGGTCGGGGTGCCGAACGCCGGTCGCGACCAGGACGGGCTCGACGCGGTCGTCGGCTGCTTCATCGACACCCGGCCGTGCCGGATCCGGCTGGACGAGGCCCCCACCTTCCGCGAGCTGCTGGCCGTGGTCCGCAAGTCCGCACTGGACTCCTACCAGCACGGGGCGCTGTCGCTCGAGCGGGTGGTCGCCGCGGTGGGGCCGGACCGCGAGCCCGGCCGGGATCCGCTGGTGCAGGTGAGCTTCGGGGTGACGAACACCCCGGACGCCGGACTGCGGCTGGCCGGCCTGGAGGTGACCGAGGAGGAGCGCTACTCGCCGGCCACCGCGCTCGACCTGGCGGTGATCGTCCTCGACGAGCCCGCGGGCCTCACCGGCCTGTGGCAGTACCGGGCCGACCTGTTCGACGCCGGCACCATCGCCGGGCTCCAGGCGGACTTCGACCGGATCGTGCGCTGGGCCACGGCCAACCCGGACCTGCCGCTGACCGGCTTCACCGGGTTCACCGCCGGGTCCGCTGTGGACGGTGCCGGCGCGGCCGCCGAACCGGCCGCGGACGACGAGGCCGGAGCAGTCCCGCGCACCGCGACCGAGGAACTCCTCGTGCGGCTCTGGTGCGAGACGCTCGGGCTGGACTGGGTCGGCGTCGGGGAAGACTTCTTCGAGCTGGGCGGGCATTCGCTGGTGGCCGCTCAGCTCGTGGCCCGGATCGAGGCCCGGCTGCCCGGCCTCCCCGTCCGCGGGCTGATGCGCGACGTCCTGCGGTACCCGACGGTCCGCCGGTTCGCCGCGGTCCTCGACGAGCGCCTGGCCGGCCACGCCGCGGCCGAGCCCCGCCGCGTCCCGATCCTGCCCCGCGGCGAGGCCTTGCCGCTCTCGCTCGGGCAGAAGCGGCTGTGGTTCCTCGACCAGTTCGTCAACGACAGCAACGAGTACCTGGTGCCGTGGATCCTGCGCCTGTCCGGACCGCTCGACACCGGTGCGCTGGTCGCCGCGCTGACCGAAATCGTCGCCCGGCACGAAGTGCTGCGCACCAGCGTGGTCGTGCCCGCCGACGACCCGGTCGGGGTCGTGCGCGACGTGCGGGCGTTCACGGTCGCGGTGGCCGAGTGCGCGGAGGCCGACCTGACCGCGACGATCACCGCCGAGACCACCCGGCCGCTCGACCTGGCGGCCGGCCTGCCGATCCGGGCCACGCTCCTCCGGCTCGGCGACACCGACCACGTCCTGTGCCTGACGGTGCACCACATGGTCTTCGACAACTGGTCGGCCGGGCTGTTGCACGAGGAGCTCGACGCGCTCTACGGCGCGTTCACCGCGGGCCTGCCGTCACCGCTGCCGCCGCTCGTCGCGCAGTACGCCGACGTCACCGCGAATCAGGAGTCCGGGCAGGACGGTCCGGAGTTCGCCGCGAAGCTGGCCTTCTGGCGGGCCGAACTGGCCGGTGCGGAGCCGTTCGAACTCACGCCGGACCTGCCGAGGCCCGCCCGACGGACGTCACCGGGCCGGACAGTGTCCTTCTCGGTGCCCGCGGACGTCCTGGCCGGGCTGGAGCGGATCGGCACCCGGCACGGCGCGACGACGTTCATGACCCTGCTGGCCGCGTGGCAGGTGCTGCTGCACCGGTGCACCGGTGCGGACGACATCACGGTGGGCACCACGGCCGCCGACCGGGAGCTGACCGAGTCCGAGCCGCTGATCGGCCTGTTCGTCAACATGCTCGTGCTGCGCGGCGACCTGTCCGGCCGGCCCTCCTTCGGAGAGCTGCTGGCGCGCACCAGGGACCGGACCCTGGAGGCCTACGCGCACCAGGACGTGCCGTTCGACCGCCTGGTGGAGGAACTGGCCCCGCAGCGGGACCTGGCCAGAACCCCGATCTTCCAGGTCATGGTCAAACTGGACAGCGGACGGCAGCGGCCGCCGTCCTTGCCGGGGTTGACGGTCCGGCGGCTGGCCAACGCCCCGGTGCCCGCCAAGTACGACATCGAACTCACCTTCGCGCCGAGCCCCGCCGGCGGCCTGTCGGCCGAGCTCAGCTACGACACCGGCCTCTACCTGCCGGCCACCATCGACCGGCTGATCGGCCACTTCCGCACCCTGCTCGCCGACATCGCGGCCGGCCCGGACCGCCCGATCGACCGGCTCGCGCTGACGGACGCCGCCGGCCGGGCCGAGGTCGAGGCGCTGGCCGCGCGACCGGAGGTCCCGGTTCCCGCGCTCTGCCTGCACGAGCTGGTCACCGCGCAGATCGACCGCACGCCCGGCGCGGTCGCGGTGGTGCAGGACGACCGGGTGCTCACCTACGCCGAGCTGGGGCGCTGGTCCGACGCGGTCGCGGTGTGGCTCCGCGAGCACGGCGCCGGACCGGACGTGGTGGTCGGGGTGGTGCTGGACCGTTCGATCGAGCTGGTCGTCGCGGTGCTGGGGGTCCTCAAGTCCGGCGGTGCGTACCTGCCGATCGAGCCCGGCACGCCGCCGGCCCGGATCACCCGGCTGCTCCAGGACTCGGGCGCGCCCGTGTGCCTGGTGGAGCCCCGGGAGGCGGGCGTCGTCACCGAGGCCGGCAGCCGGGCCCTGCTCGTCCCGATGCGGCAGTCCAGCCCGCGCGGCCCGGCCCCGGCTCCGGCGGTCGACCCCGATCACCTGGCCGCCGTCTACTACACCTCGGGATCGACGGGACGGCCCAAGGGCGTCGCCAGCACGCACGGCGGCTGGGTCAACCGGATGCGCTGGATGCAGCGGCACCACCCGCTCGGCGCGGAGGAAACGGTGCTGCACAAGACGACCATCACCTTCGACGACGCCGCGGTGGAGATCTTCTGGCCGCTGATGTCCGGGGCCACGGTGGCGGTGCTCGGGCCGGGACGGCACCGTGACCCGCGCGCGATCGCGGACGCGGTGATCCGGTACGACGCGGTGCACGTGCAGTTCGTGCCGAGCATGCTCGAGCTGTTCCTGGACACGGTCACCGCCGCGGACGTCGCGCGGATGCCCGCGTTGCGCAGCGTGCTGTCCAGCGGCGAGGCACTGCGGCCGGAGCTCGCCGGCCGGTTCCGCGAGGTGTTCGGCGAGGCGGTCGTGCTCGACAACACCTGGGGCGCCACGGAAGTGTCCATCGACTCCACCTGCCACGTCTGCCGGAGCGAGGACGCGGCCGGCACCACGGTCCCGATCGGCAGGCCGATCGACAACAACGAGGTGCGGGTGCTCGACCCGCGGTTCGAAGAGGTGCCGGTCGGCGTGCCCGGCGAGCTCTGCATCGGCGGGGCCGGACTGGCCCGGGGCTACCTCGGCGACCCGAGGCGGACGGCGGAGGTGTTCGTGCCCCACCCGGAACGAGCGGGCGAGCGGCTGTACCGGACCGGTGACTGGGGCAGGCGCGGCCCCGACGGTGTGCTGACGTTCCTGCGCCGCCGGGACGATCAGGTGAAAATCCGCGGCGTCCGGGTCGAGCTGGGCGAGGTGGAGCACGCGTTGCGCGCGCACCCGGCGGTCGCCGACGTCGTGGTCGTCGCGTGGGTCGCGGCCCCGGGGGACAAGCGGCTGGCCGCGTACGTCGTGGCCGGCTGTTCGTCCCGGGAACTGTTCGAGCACGCCCGCGCCGTGCTCCCGGCGTATGCGGTACCCGGCTCGATCACGGTGCTCGACGCACTGCCGAGGCTGCCCAACGGAAAGCTGGACCGGAAGAACCTGCCCGAGCCGGTGATGACCGGCCACGAGGACGAACACCTCGCGCCGCGCACCGCCACCGAGAAGGCGCTGGCCGGGATCTGGGCGGACGTGCTCGGGCGGGACCGGGTGGGCGTCGAGGACGACTTCTTCGCCATCGGCGGGCATTCCCTGCTGGCCACGCGGGCGATCGCGCGGATGCGGCAGGCCTTCGCGACCGAGCTCCCGTTGACCCTGATCTTCGAACGCCCGACCGTCGCGCGAATCGCCGAGGCGATCGAGGAGATCGTGCTGGCCGAAGTGGCCGGGCTCTCCGATGCCGAGGCGCGCGAGCTGCTGAGCTGATCCGGCCGGAGCGAGTCCGGCCACCGGAAGGGAAGGGGTACCGAGATGTCGGAGAACGAGACCGGGGCGGACCGCTACGTGGTGGTCGTCAACGACGAGGAGCAGTACTCGATCTGGCCGGAGGGCAAGGACGTGCCCGCCGGGTGGCGCACCGACGGCACCGCCGGGTCCAAAGAGGACTGCCTGCGGCACGTCGAGGAGGTCTGGGTGGACATGCGTCCGCTCAGCCTGCGCCGGAAGATGGCCGACCGGCAAGCGGCGGCGAACGGCTGAGCGACCCACGAGACCGGACGGACCAGACGCGAGGAAGCCATGACCACGACGTCGAACGAACACCGAGGGCTCACGGCCGCGCAGCGTGCGCTGGCGCTGCAGCGGCTGCGGGGCGTCCGCGGCGGCACCACGGACGAGCCGATGACCGCGCCACCCGGTGCGCCGGTGCCGCTTTCGCCGGTGCAGCGGGGCCTGTGGCTGGTCGAGCAGTTCCTCGACGACAACTCGCTCTACGGCGTGCACCGGAGCCTGTGGCTGCGGGGCGAGCTGGACGTGGCGGCCCTGCGCGCCGGTCTCGACCGGCTGGTGGCGCGGCACGAGACGTTGCGCACCACCTACGCCGGCGACACGCTGCCGCTGCAGCAGGTGGCAGCCACCCGCGAAGCGGATTTCCGGGTCACGGACCTCACCGGGCTCCCCGCGCCGGAAACCCGGCAGCGCGCCCTCGACCTGGCGGCAGCGGAGCTGCGCACCCCGTTCGACCTCGCCACCGGGCCGACCCTGCGGGCCAGGCTGTTCCGCACGGCGGCGGCAGAACACCTGCTGGTGCTGAACATGCACCACCTGGTCAGCGACGCCTGGTCCTGCACCGTGCTGGGCCGCGACCTCGGTGAGCTCTACGCGTCCGAAGTGGCGGGACGCGCGCCGGAACTGCCCGCGCTGCCGGTTCAGTACGGCGACTACGCGTACTGGCAGGTGCGCAGGCTCGCCGGGCGGTTGCGCGACGAGCAGCTCGGGTACTGGCGCTCGGTGCTCGACGGGATCGACCCGGTGCTGCGGCTGCCGGCCGACCGGCGGCACCCGGCGCGGCCGTCCTACCGGGCCGGCCGCGTGCGGCGGTCGCTCGACGCCGAGCTGACCGCGGCGGCGCGCCGGCTCGCCCAGGAGCGCGGGGTGACGCTGTTCTCCCTGCTGCTGACCGCGTTCGCCGTGGTGCTGGGCAGGTGCGCGGGCCAGGACCGGTTCGCGGTCGGCTCGCTCACCTCGGGACGGGAACGCCCCGAGGTCGAGCACCTGATCGGGATGTTCGCCAACACCGTGGCGATCCCGGTCGACCTGTCCGGGAACCCGACCTTCGGTGAGCTGCTGCAGGGGACCCGGCAGGCCGTGCTCGGCGCGCTGGGCCACCAGGACGTGTCGTTCGAGGACGTGGTGGCCGCGGTGCGCCCGGAGCGGGAGCCCGGCCGCAGCCCGCTGTTCCAGGTGCTGTTCCAGCTGGTGGCGGTCGACGACGAACGGTGGCGGTTCGGCGACCTCGACGTGCGGACCGCCGAGACGCACAACGGGCTCGGCAAGGTCGATCTGGCCCTCTACGGCATTCACGACGGCGGCCGGCTCGACCTCGAGATCGAGTACGCGCACGACGTCTTCGACCACGCCACCGCCGTGCGCTACGCCGAGCGGGTCGCCACGGTGCTCGAACAGGTCGTGCGCGCCCCGGACGCCCCGCTGTCCACAGTGGACGTCATGCCGCCCGCCGAGCGGGAGCTGGTGGTGCGGGGGTTGAACGACACGGCGGCGGAGGTGCCGTGGGCGACCTTGGGTGAGTTGTTCGAGGCCGCTGCGCGGCGGGTGCCGGACGCGCGGGCCGTGGTGGACACCGACGGTTCGGTGACGACGTACGCCGAGTTGAACGCGCGGGCGAACCGGCTCGCCCACCACCTGCGAGACCGCGGGGTGGGCTGCGAGTCGGTCGTCGGCGTCTGCCTGGAGTCCGGGGTGGACCAGCTGGCGGCCTTGCTGGCGGTGGTGAAGTCCGGGGGCGCCTACCTGCCGCTCGACCCGGACCACCCGGCGGACCGGCTCGGGTTCGTGCTGGCCGACACCGGTGCGCGCGTCGTGGTCACCGCGGCGCACCTCGCCGGTGCGCTGCCCCGGGGCCACGGCGGGGACCTGGTTCTGGTGGACGACGACCGGGCCGTGATCGAGGGGAGTCCGGCCACCGATCCGGTGGTGGTGAACGGTCCGGACAACCTGGTGTACGTGATGTACACGTCGGGGTCGACCGGCCGGCCCAAGGGCGTGATGATCTCTCACCACGGGTTGGTGAACTACCTGTGGTGGGCCATCGACGGCTACGGCCTCGACGGCGCGTCCGGCGCCCCGATGCTGGGTTCCATTGCAGTGGACCTTTCGGTGCCGAACTTCTTCCTCCCGTTGATCGGTGGCAAGGACGTCACGCTGCTGCCGCCGGACCGGAGCCTGTCGGCACTGGGCGAGCTGCTGGCCCGGCCCGGCGACTTCAGCCTGCTGAAGCTGACCCCCGGCCACCTGGACCTCGTGCGGGCGACGCTGGCTGCGGATTCCACTGTGGACTCGGTGCGCACCTTCGTGGTCGGCGCGGACGAGGTGCGCCCGGAGACGGTGGCGGCGTGGCGGGAGGTGGCGCCGGGCGCGCGGATCATCGACGAGTACGGGCCGACCGAGACGGTCGTGGGCTGCTCCACCTACCTCGTCGACGAGGACTTCGACCCGGCGCGACCGGTGCCGATCGGCAAACCCATCGCCAACACCCGGATGTACGTGCTCGACCGGGACCTGAACCCGGTTCCGCTCGGGGTGACCGGGGAACTGTGCATCGGCGGCTTCGGGGTGGCCCGCGGCTACTGGCGGCGGCCGGGGCTGACGGCGGAGAAGTTCGTGCCGGATCCGTCCGGCCCGGCCGGGACGAGGATGTACCGCACCGGCGACCTGGCCCGGTTCCGCGGCGACGGCAACCTCGAGTTCCTCGGCCGCTCGGACCACCAGGTCAAGATCCGCGGCTACCGCGTCGAGCTCGGCGAGGTCGAGGCCACGCTGCTGTCGCACGAGAGGGTGAGCGAGGCCGTCGTGGACGCCCGCCCGGACCTGGCGGGCCACCAGCGGCTCGTCGCCTACCTCGTGGCTCCTTCCGGGCCGGCGCCGGACGTCGCGGAGTTGCGCGAGTTCGCGGCCGCGGCGCTGCCGGAGTACATGGTGCCCGGCTCGTGGGTGCTGCTCGACCGGCTGCCGCTCACCCGGGCCGGCAAGGTCGACCGGACGGCCCTGCCGGATCCCGGGCCCGCCGGGAACACCGCGGTGCCCGGCGTCGCGCCGCGCACGGAGACGGAGCGGGTGCTGGCCGAGGCCTGGGCACACGTGCTCGACATCGGTGGCGTCGGTGTCCACGACGACTTCTTCCGGCTGGGCGGCGACTCGATCCTGGCCGTCCAGGTGGTCGGCCGGGTCCGGCAGGCCGGTGTCCCGGTCACGCTCCGGCAGGTGTTCGAGCACCGCACGATCGCCGCGCTGGCCGCCGAGGCCGGCCCGGCCGAGCGGCAACCGGTGCGCATCCCCGCGCGCCCGCCGGACGAGCCGGTGCCGCTTTCGCCGGTGCAGCACGGCTTGTGGGTGGTCGACCAGTTCCTCGCCGACAACTCGCTCTACAGCGTGCACCGAGCCCTCTGGTTGCGCGGCACCCTCGACGTGACCGCGTTGCGGCAGGCGATCGACGGGGTGGTCCGCCGGCACGAGGTCCTGCGCACGACCTACGCCGGGGTCACCGAACCGGTGGTCGTGATCGGTGCGGCCCGGACCGCCGCGTTCGACCTCGTCGACGTCTCGGGGGACCCCGCCGCGGCGAGGGAGAGGGCGGTGGAACTGGCCGAAGGCGAGTCGCGCCGCCCGTTCGACCTGACCGGCGGACCACTGTTCCGCGCCACGCTGGTCCGCGTCGGCGACGACGAGCACCTGCTCGTGCTGAACCTGCACCACCTCGTCACCGACGGCTGGACGGTACTGGCCCGGGAGCTGGGGGAGCGTTACGCGGCCGCGGTGCGCGGTGCCGAGCCGGCGGTGCCGGACCTGGCCGTGCAGTACGCCGACTACGCCCGCTGGCAGGCGGACCGGATCTCCGGCGAGGTGCGGGAGCGGCAGCTGGCCTACTGGCGGGACGCGCTCGGCGCGGTGGCACCGGTGCTGCGGCTGCCCACGGACCGTCCGCACCCGGCCGTACCGTCCTACCGCGCCGGCACGGCCGGCCACGCCCTGTCCGCGGAGCTGACCGCGGCGATGCGGCGGCTCGCCCAGGATCGCGGCGTGACGCTGTTCTCGTTGCTGCTCGCGGCGTTGGCGGTGGTGCTGCGCCGGTGCGGCGGCGAGGACCGGTTCGCGATCGGCTCGCTGGTCTCCGGCCGTGACCGGGCCGACCTCGACGACCTGATCGGCATGTTCGCCAACACGGTGGCGATTCCGGCGGACCTCGCCGGCGACCCGATGTTCACCGAGCTGCTGGACCGGACGCAGCGCACGATGTTCGCGGTGCTGGAAAACCAGGACGTGTCCTTCGAGGACGTCGTGGCCGCGGTCCGCCCGGACCGCGAAGCCGGCCGGAATCCGCTGTTCCAGGTGCTGCTCCAGCTGTTCCGGGCCGACGACGAGCAGTGGCGGCTGGCCGGGCTGGAGGTCGACGTCGCCGACCTGGGCGCCGAGTCCGGCAAGGTCGACCTGAGCGTGTTCGCCGTGGACCGCGGCGAGCTGGTCGAGCTGGAGCTGCACTACGCGAGCGACGTGTTCGACCAGGAGTCCGCCGAGCGGATGGTGGCCCGGCTGGCCGCCACGCTGGCGCAGGTGGTGGCGGATCCCGGGGTTCGCGTGTCCGGTGTGGACGTCATGGCGCCCGCCGAGCGGGAGCTGGTGGTGCGGGGGTGGAACGACACGGCGGCGGA
Source organism: Amycolatopsis sp. NPDC005003 (assembly GCF_053600695.1). Classification (NCBI taxonomy): domain Bacteria; kingdom Bacillati; phylum Actinomycetota; class Actinomycetes; order Pseudonocardiales; family Pseudonocardiaceae; genus Amycolatopsis; species Amycolatopsis sp. NPDC005003. The sequence goes on from NZ_JBSGAI010000009.1 coordinate 152,908, forward strand.
AGTGCCGCGAGCGACGCTGGCGGAGTTGTTCGAGGCGGCGGCCGCGCGGGTGCCGGCCGCGGCTGCCGTGGTGGACGTGGACGGTTCGGTGGTGACCTACGCGGAGTTGAACGCACGGGCCAACCGGCTCGCGCACCACCTTCGGGCCCGGGGGGTGGCCGCCGAATCGGTGGTGGGCGTCTGCTTCGAGTCCGGTGTGGACACACTGGTCGCGTTGCTGGGCGTGGTGAAGTCCGGTGCCGCGTACCTCCCGCTGGACCCGGGGCATCCGGCGGACCGGCTGGCGTTCATGCTGGCCGACACGGCCGCCCGGCTCGTCGTCACCCGGCGGCGGTTCACCGGGGCGCTGCCCGGCGAGTTCGACGGCTCGGTCGTGCTGCTGGACGACGACCGCCCCGCCATCGACGCCGGTCCGGACAGCAACCCCGCACCGGTCAACGGCCCGGACAACTTGGTGTACGTGATGTACACGTCGGGGTCGACCGGTCGGCCCAAGGGCGTGATGATCTCCCATCACGGTCTGGTGAATTACCTGTGGTGGGCCATCGACGGCTACGGCCTCGACGGCGCGTCCGGCGCCCCGATGCTGGGTTCCATTGCGGTGGACCTGTCCGTGCCGAACTTCTTCCTACCCCTGATCGGCGGTAAGGACGTCACGCTGCTGCCGCCGGACCGGAGCCTGTCCACGCTGGCCGGGCTGCTGAGCAGGCCCGGGGATTTCAGCCTGCTGAAGCTCACCCCGGGTCATCTCGATGTGCTGCGGGCCGAGCTGGGTGATGGGTCCACTGTGGATTCGGTGCGGACGTTCGTGGTGGGTGCGGACGAGGTGCGGCCGGAGACGGTGGTGGCGTGGCGGAAGATCGCGCCGGAGGCGCGGATCATCGACGAGTACGGGCCGACCGAGACGGTGGTGGGCTGTTCCACCTACCTCGTCGACGACGGCTTCGACCCGTCCCGGCCGGTATCCATCGGCAAACCCATCGCCAACACCCGGATGCACGTGCTGGACGAAGCCCTCGACCCGGTGCCGATCGGCGTGGCGGGCGAGCTGTACATCGGCGGCTCCGGCGTCGCGCGCGGGTACTGGCGGCGGGCGGCCCTCACCGCCGAGAAGTTCGTCCCCGACCCGTTCGGCACCGAACCGGGCGCCCGGCTGTACCGCACCGGGGACCTCGCCCGGTTCCGCGGCGACGGCAACCTCGAGTTCCTCGGCCGCATCGACCACCAGGTCAAGATCCGCGGCTACCGCGTCGAACTCGGCGAGATCGAGGCCAGGCTGCTGTTGCACGACAGGGTGAGCGAGGCCGTCGTGACCGCCCGGCCGGACCCCGCCGGGCACAAGCGGCTCGCCGCCTACCTCGTGCCCGTGGCCGGTTCCGCCCCCACGCACGCCGAGCTGCACGAGTTCCTCGCCGCCGCCCTGCCCGGCCACATGGTGCCCGCCACCTTCACCGCGCTCGACCGCATGCCGTTGTCCCCGGCCGGCAAGGTGGACCGCGACGCCCTGCCGGACCCGGACCGCACGGTGCCGGCCGGCACCGCTCACCTCGCGCCCCGCACGCAGAACGAGCGCCTCCTCACCGAGATCTGGACGCGCGTCCTCGGCATCGACCGGGTCGGCGTGCACGACGAGTTCTTCGAGCTCGGCGGTGACTCCATCCTGGCCATCCACATCGCCGGCCAGGCCCGGCAGGCCGGCCTCCACCTGACCGTGCGACAGCTGTTCGAGCACCGCACCATCGCGGCGCTCGGTGCGCTGGCCGGCCGGCCGGAAGCCGCCCCGGTACGCGCCGAGCAGGGCGTGGTGACCGGCGCGGTGCCGCTGACGCCGATCCTGCGCTGGTTCACCGACCACCACGGCGGGCTGGACCACTACAACCAGTCGGTGGTCCTGGAATGCACCGAGCCGGTCGGGCCCGCCGCGCTGTCGGCCGCGCTGTCGGCCCTGGTCGCCCACCACGACGCGCTGCGGCTGCGGCTGTTCCGCCAGGACGGTTCCTGGCGGGCGGAGGTCACCCCGGTCCGGGACCACGAGCTGCTGCGGGTCGTCGACCTGACCGGCGTTCCGGCGGACGAGCGGAGCGCCGCCTGCCGGCGGGTGGCCGACGAGGTCCAGTCCGGGCTTTCCGTGGCCGACGGGCGGCTGGTCGCCGCGGCGTTGTTCACCGGCGACGACGGGAACCCGGACCGGTTGCTCATCGCCGTCCACCACATCGCCGTCGACACCGTTTCGTGGACCACCCTGCTGGCGGACCTCGCCACGGCCTGCCGACGGCACGAGGCCGGCCAGCCCGTCCGGCTGCCCCGGAAGACCACCTCCTACCAGGAGTGGGCCCGGCGGGTTTCCCGGGACGAACTCCCCGCGAGCGGCACCCCGCTTCCCGGCCACGGCACCGAGGAGTCGACCCGGACCGTCGACGTCGAGGTGCCGGCCGAACTGACCGAGGCGCTGCTGCGACAGGTGCCGGCGGCCTACCGCACCGAGATCGACGACGTGCTGCTGACGGCGCTGGCCCGCACGCTGACCGAGTGGACCGGCGAGGCCGCGGTCACCGTCGACCTGGAGGGACACGGCCGCGAACCGGAGTCCGACGACGTCGACCTGAGCCGCACCGTCGGCTGGTTCACCAGCCTGCGCCCGGTCACCCTGCCGGCGGCCGCGGGCGGCTGGGGTGCCCACCTCAAGGCGGTCAAACAGCTTCTGCGGTCGGCCCCGCCCCGGGAGACACCGCCCGCGGCACTGGCGTCGTTCAACTACGCCGGCCGGATCGATCCGGCCGGTGCGGGCGGCGGCAGGTTCCGCGCGCTGCCCGGCGGGCTCGGCGCCGACCGGTCCGGGCGGGCGTCCCGGCCGTACCCGCTGGACATCAACGCGGCGGTCCGCGACGGCCGGCTCCAGCTCTCGTGGGGCTATTCGCACCGCGAACACGACCGGGCCGGGATCCACCGGCTCGCGACCGCGTTCACCCGGCACCTCGCCGACCTGGTCGGGCACTGCGTCGGCGGCGCGGAAGGCGCCACGCCGAGCGACTTCCCGCTGGCCGGGCTCGATCAGGAAACCCTGGACGGACTGCTGGCCCGCCTCCGCGACGGCCGGGCCGCGGTGCGCGCCGCCGACGTCGAGGACGTTTACCCGCTGACGCCACTGCAGCACGGCATGCTGTTCCGCTCGCTGTACGACGCGGACTCCGAGGACTACTTCGAGCAGAACGGGTTCGTCGTCCGCGCCGGGCTGACCGTGGACAAGTTTGTCGCCGCCTGGCAGCAGGTGGTCGACCGGCACGCCGCACTGCGCACCCTGTTCGCCTGGGAGGGACTTCCCCGCCCGGTCCAGGTGGTGCTGCGCGGCCACCGGATCCGGGTCGACCGGCTCGACTGGACCGGCCTCGCACCGGCGGCCGTGCCGGCGGAGTTCGACCGGCTGATGCGGGCCGATCGCGCGGCCGGGTTCGACCTCACCGCCGAATGCCCGTGCCGGCTCACCCTCGTCACCACCGCGCCGGACGAGCACCACGTCCTGTGGAGTTTCCACCACGCCGTGCTGGACGCGTGGAGCGTGTCCACGGTGCTCGACGAGGTGTTCGCCGCGTACCGGTCACTCGAGGGCGATCGGGTGCCCGAGCCGGCCGAGGTGGTGCCGTACCGCGACCACGTCGCCTGGATCGAGCGCCAGGACCGCGCGGCGGACGAGCGGTTCTGGCGGGCCGAGCTCGCCGGGCGCACCGGATCCACGGTCCTGCCGGCCATCCCGCCCGTCGACGGCGGCCCCGGCGTCGACCGGGTGCACCGCCGGTTGCCGGCCGGACTGGCCGACCGGGTGCGCCGGCTGGCGGTGCGCTGCGAGTGCACGGTCGGCACGGTGCTGCAGGCCGCCTGGGCGCTGGCGCTGAGCCGCTACACCGGCGAGACCGACGTGCTGTTCGGCACCGTGGTGGCCGGGCGCGCCGCGGACCTGCCCGGTATCGAGCGGATGGTGGGCATGCTGGCGAACACCCTGCCCACCCGGGTGGCGGTCGATCCGGAGGCCCGGGTCGTCGACTACCTCGCCGCCCGCCACGGCAAACAGCTCGAGCTGCGCGAGCACGAGCACAGCGCGCTGGCCGACATCCGGCAGTGGACGGACTTCCCGCCGTACACCGCGTTGTTCGACCACATCTTCAGCTACGAGAACTTCATGTCCGGCGGACAGCCCGCGGACGGGCCGGAAATCGAAGCACGCGGCGAGTTCCTCGAGCAGACCGACTGCCCGCTGGTGCTCGACGTCGCCGATCACGACACCATCGAGCTGGTCGCCACCTACCACCGGGCGCGCTTCGGCCGGGACACCTGTGCCCGGCTGCTCGGCCACATCGAGCACCTCGTGCTCGGCATGGTCGAGGCCCCGGAGTCCGCCCTGCGGCAGCTGGACATCCTGCCGCCGGCGGAGCGGGAGACGGTGCTGCGGGAGTGGAACGACACCGGACTGGCGGTGCCGCGGTCGACGTTGGGGGAGTTGTTCGAGGCTGCGGTTCGCCGGGCGCCGGGTGCGGTCGCCGTGGTGGACGTGGACGGTTCGGTGGCGACCTACGGCGAGGTGAACGCGCGATCGAACCGGCTGGCACACCTGCTGCGGGATCGCGGTGTCGGGTGCGAATCGGTCGTCGGGGTGTGCGTCGAGTCCGGGGTGGACCTGCTGGTGGCACTGCTCGGGGTGGTCAAGTCCGGTGGTGCGTACCTTCCGCTCGACCCGGAGCACCCCGCCGATCGGCTGGGGTACATGCTGTCCGACACCGCCGCGGGGCACGTCGTGACGCAGCAAGCGGTGGCCGCCGTGCTGCCCACCGAGTTCGCCGGTGCGGTGGTGCTGCTGGACGGTGAGCCCTCGGAGCTCACCTCCCACCCGGACACGGACCCGGTTCCGGTCAACGGCCCGGACAACTTGGTGTACGTGATGTACACGTCGGGGTCGACCGGTCGCCCCAAGGGCGTGATGATCTCCCACCACGGGTTGGTGAACTACCTGTGGTGGGCCATCGACGGCTACGGCCTCGACGGCGCGTCCGGCGCCCCGATGGTCGGTTCTATTGCGGTGGACCTGTCGGTGCCGAACTTCTTCCTCCCGTTGATCGGCGGCAAGGACGTCACCCTGCTGCGGAAGGATCGTGGCCTGTCGGCTCTGGCGGAGCTGTTGAGCGGGCCCGGGGATTTCTCGTTGCTGAAGCTCACCCCGGGTCATCTGGACGTGCTGCGGGCCGAGCTGGGTGAAGGGTCCACTGTGGATTCGGTGCGGACGTTCGTGGTGGGTGCGGACGAGGTGCGGCCGGAGACGGTGGTGGCGTGGCGGAAGATCGCGCCGGAGGCGCGGATCATCGACGAGTACGGACCCACCGAAACGGTCGTGGGCTGCTCCACCTACGTGATCGGCCAGGACTTCGACCCCGCGGTGCCGGTGTCGATCGGCAGGCCGATCGCCAACACCCGGATGTACGTGCTGGACGAGTGGTCCAACCCGGTTCCGGTGGGCGTGGCGGGCGAGCTGTGCATCGGCGGGTCCGGGGTGGCCCGCGGGTACTGGCGGCGTCCCGGGTTGACGGCGGAGAAGTTCGTGCCGGAGCCGTTCGGCCCGGCCGGGTCGAGGATGTACCGGACCGGTGACCTGGCCCGGTACCGGGCGAACGGTGACCTGGAATTCCTCGGCCGAGCCGATCACCAGGTCAAGATCCGCGGTCACCGGGTCGAACTCGGTGAGATCGAAGCCCGGCTTTCACTGCACCCCGGGGTCAGCGAGGCGGTCGTCACCGCCGACGCGGATTCCGCCGGGAACAAGCGGCTCGCCGCCTACGTCGTCGCCCACCCCGGCCGCACGGCCGACCCGGACGAGCTGCGCGCGTTCGCCGCGACCACGCTGCCCGGGCACATGGTGCCCGCCCGCTGGACGGTGCTGGACCGGATGCCGCTGACCCAGGCCGGCAAGGTGGACCGCACCGCCCTGCCGGACCCGGACGGCCCGGCGGCCGCCGGCACCACCCACCTCGCACCGCGCACCGGGACCGAGCGCCTCCTCGCCGAGGTCTGGGCGCGTGTCCTCGGTGTCGACCGGGTCGGCGTGCACGACGACTTCTTCGCCCTCGGCGGCGACTCCATCCTCGCCATCCAGGTCGTGGCCCGGCTCCGGCAGGACGGCACGCCGGTCATCCTCCGGCAGGTGTTCGAGTGCCGCACCATCGCCCGGCTCGCCGAGGCCGTCGACGCCGGCGTCGCGGTCCCGGTTCGGGCGGAGCAGGGCGTGGTGACCGGCCCGGTCCCGTTGACCCCGATCCTGCACTGGTTCACCGAGGTCCACGGCGGGCTGGACCACTACAACCAAGCCGTCCTGCTGGAGTGCCGTGCCCTGGTCCCGCCCGAACTGCTCTCGGCCGCGTTGTCGGCGCTGGTCGCCCACCACGACGCCCTGCGCACCCGGCTGTTCCGCCAGGACGGTTCGTGGCGCGCCGAGGTCACGCCCGTCCAGGACCGCGAACTGCTCGAGGTCGTCGACCTGTCCGGCCTCCCGGCCGGGGAGAGCGAGCGGACTTGCACCGAAGTGGCCGCCCGGATCCAGTCCGGTCTGTCCCTCGAACAGGCGAGCCTGGTCCGCGCCGCCCTGTTCACCGGTGCCGGCAACGGCTCCGGCCGGCTGTTCATCGCCATCCACCACATCGCGGTCGACACCGTCTCCTGGAACATCCTGCTCGAGGACCTCACCACCGCCTGTGCCCAGCTCACGGCCGGCCGGAGCGTCCGGCTGCCCGCCAAGACCAGTTCCTTCGCGGACTGGGCGAGCCGGTTGAGCTCGTACGTGCCGACCGGGGACACCCGGCACCCGCACACGGCGCACACCGCGCTTCCCGTCGACCACGACCGCGGCCCCAACACCGAGGAGTCGGCGCGTTCGGTCGAGGTCTCCCTGCCGGCCGAAGTCACCGCGGAGCTGGAAGACGTGGCGGCCGGCCACGGCACCGAGATCAACGACGTCCTGGTGGCCGCGCTGGCGCGGACGCTGACCGAGTGGACCGGCGAGCACCGCATCACCGTGGACCTGGAGGGGCACGGGCGCGAACCACTGTTCGACGACATCGACCTGACCCGCACCGTCGGCTGGTTCACCACCATTCGCCCGGTCGAATTCCTGCTCCCCGACGGTGGCTGGGCGGCCCGGCTCGACGCGGTCAAGGCGCGGCTGCGGGCCGATCCGCACAACGGGATCGGATACGGCGTGAGCCGCTACCTTCGCGGCGCCGACACGGCCGCCACCGACTCGGCGCAGGTCTCGTTCAACTACCACGGCCGGCTCGACCGGCAGCGCGCCGGCGCGGCCCGGTTCGTCGAACTCCCGGCCACGCTCGCCGTCGAACGTGATCCGCTGGCCCGCCGGCCGTACGACATCGACGTCGACGCCGCGATCGCCGAGGGCAGGCTGGGCGTGTCAATGACCTACTCCGCGAACCTGCACCGCCAGGACACCGTGGCACGGCTCGCGCAGCGCTACCTCGGCCACGTGCGGGCACTGGTGACGCACTGCCGGTCGGAGCGGCCCGCGGCCTTCCCGCTGTCCGGACTGGACGGTGCCGCGCTCGAGCGGGTGCGGTCCGAGGGAATCGAGGACATCTACCGGCTGTCCCCGCTGCAGGCGGGCATGCTCGTCGAGACGCTGCTCACGACGGCCGAAGATCCGTACTACCTGCAGTGGAACTTCGACATCGAGGGCGACCTGGACACCGATGCCTTCGTCCGCGCCTGGCAGTTCGTGGTCGACCGGCACGCCGTCCTGCGCACGCGGTTCGCGTGGGAGGGGCTGCCGCACCCGGTCCAGCTCGTGCACGCCGCTTGGCCGGTCGAGGTCCACCGGTGGGACGCCCGCTCGATTCCCGAGGAGGACCGGGCGGCGTGGCTCGACCGGCTCGTGGCCGACGAGCGAGCCGACGGAATCGACCTGCACACCGCGCCGCCGACGCGGCTCGTGCTGGTGCGGACGGGCGAACGCCGCCACCGGCTGATCTGGAACAGCCATCACATCCAGCTCGACCGGTGGAGCCGGACCCTCGTGGAAACCGAGGTGTTCGCCGCGTACCAGGCGCTCACCGGCACCGGCGATCTGCCGCGGCTGCCGGCTCCGGTTCCCTACCGGGACTTCGTCGCTTCACTGGGACGCAGCTCCGGCGGCGAGGCCTACTGGCGGGCCGTGCTCGCGGACTTCCCCGGCTCGACCCCCGCGCCCGGCGCCGGCCACCCCGGTGGACCGGCCACCATGGCCGTGACGGACCTCGTTCTCCCGGCCGAGCTCACCACCGGCGTGCGGCACGCGGCCCGCCGGTACGGGGTCACGGCGAACGTGCTCGCCCAAGCCACCTGGGCGCTGCTGCTGGCCGGGGCGAGCGGTCGCCACGACGTCGTGTTCGACCTCACCGTCGCCGGCCGGTCGGCCGACACACCCGGTGTCGAACGCATCGTCGGCATGCTGATCAACACCGTCCCGGCCCGGACGCGCGTCGACCCGTCGTGCGGGCTCGGCACCTGGCTGCGGCAGGTGCACGACCAGCAGGTGCGGCGGTACCCGCACGAGCACCATTCCCTGGTCGACATCCACCGCTGGGCCGGCCTCACCGGCAGCGGGCGGTTGTCCGACACCCGGTTCGTCTTCGAGGCCGCGGCCACCGAGGAGGCGACCGGCTCCGGTGGTCTCACCGTCGAGCCCCTCGGCGAGGTGAACGGGGACATCGAGCACACGACCGTGCTCGCGGTCAGCAGTGGCCGCGACTGGCTCGTCCAGCTCCGGTACGACTCGGCCCGCTACCGCCCCGAAGCGGCGGACGAGCTGCTCGCCGAGTACGTCTCGCTGCTGCGAGCCGTGGTCACCGCGGAGCCGGCCGCCGCTCTCGGCACCCTCACCGATCTGTCCGAAGTAGACAGTGGGGTGGCGGCGGTGGCGGGCCGGGCGTCGACGGTGCAGGCGCACGTGGCGCCGGCGACGCCGGACGAACGGGCGCTCGCCGAAATCTGGACCCGGCTGCTCGGCGTCGACCGGCCCGGTGCGCACGAAGACTTCTTCGCCCTCGGCGGCAATTCCCTGCTGGCGTTCCAGGTGGCCGCGCAGGCTCAGAGCGCGGGGCTGGACCTCACGGTGCGGCAGGTGCTGCAGCACCGCACGATCGCGGAGCTGGCCGGTGCGCTCACCGGCGGCCGCCCTCGGCCCGCCGCCGCCCACCCACCGCTGACCCCGGCGTTGCACGAACTGACCGCGGACGGCGAGGCGTGGCCGCCACCCACCTCGGTGCTGGTGCCCTGGCGGCCGGCGGCCGACGTGGCGGGAGCGCTGCGCGCGGTCGTGGCGCGACACGACGCGTTGCGGCTGCGGCTCACCGGGGAACCGGGTGACCGGCGGCTGGACGTCGCCGACGTCGAAGCCGCCCGGCCCCGGGTGCTCGACCTGACCGGGCACCACGACCGGCCCGACCCGGACCCGGTCGCGGCCGGACTGGCGGCGGGCCTCGACCCGGTCCGCGGCCCGCTCCTCGGCGCCGCGTTGCTCCCGGACGGCACGGGCTGCCGGCTGCTCCTGGTCGCCCACCGGATCGCCGTCGACGCTTCGTCGTGGCCGATCCTGGTGGCCGACCTCGCCGCCGCCGCCCGGGGCGAGGAACTGCCGGGAGGACCGTCCTACCGGGACTGGGCACGGCGGCTGGACGAGTACGCCGGCAGTGCCGCGTTCGCCGAGGCGTCCGCGTTCTGGCTGGCTCCGCGACCCGACGTGGCGCGGCTGCCGGTCGATCACCCGGACGGGCGGAACACCACGGCCAGGTCGGTGCGGACCGTCCGGCCCGCCGCGGCCCCGACCGGCCGGACCGGCTACCGGATCGACGAGATCCTGCTGGCCGCCGTCGCCCACGCGCTCGCCGGCTGGACCGGTTCGGCCGACGTCCTGATCGACGTCCGGTGCGACGGCCGGGAACCGGTCTTCGACGACCTCGACCTCACCGGAGCGATCGGCGCGTTCGAGTCCACCCACCCGGTCCGGCTGCACCTGCCCGACGGCGGCCCGAGCCGGCGGCTGGCCGCGGTGGCGGCGCAAGTCCGTGCCGAGCCGCACGGCGCCGTCGGGCACGGGCTCGCGCGCCGGCGCCCGGACACCGCGGCCGCGGCGGCCGGGCGGCGCGCGGCGCAGGTGCTCCTCGACACCCGGGTGGGCCCGCACCGGCCGGCTGACCGGGACGACGCCCCCCACCTCGTCACGGTCGACGCCGAGGTCGCCGACGGGCAGCTCGTGCTGCGCTGGGGTTACTTCGCCGACGTGCACGACGAGACGACCATCGACCGGGTGGCCGGAGCGTGCGCGGACGAGCTCGCGAGGCTGGCCGCGGCCGCCGCGTCTTCGGCGGCACGCGGCCCCGGGCCGGCCGACCGGCTGGCCGGTGCGCTGTTCCCGCACGCGCCCGCGCTGCTCGTGCCGATGACCCGGCACCGGGTGCCCGGCGTGAGCGTCGCGGTCGTCGCCGACGGGCGTATCACCGCGTGGGGACAGGGTTCCACCGGCGGCGAGGATCCGGTGCCGGTCACCGCCGGGACGCTGTTCCCCGCGTGCTCGGTCAGCAAGCACGTGACGACCTTGGCCGTGCTGCGCCTGGTCCAGGAGGGACACCTCGACCTGGACGAGGACGTCCGGCACCGGCTGAGCTCGTGGCGGCCGCCCGCGGGCGAGCCGGTTCCGTTGCGGGCCTTGCTCAGCCACACGGCCGGGCTGGCCGCCGGTCGCCGTCGCGAGTACCTGCCCGGCTGTCCCGTTCCCGAACTCCGCCAGGTGCTGGACCGGATCGTGCGCGACCGCCCGGTGGGCTCGGGTTTCCACTACTCGAACGCCCATTTCGCGGTGATCCAGCAGCTGCTGGCCGACGTGACCGGCCGCCCGGCGGCCGAGGCGCTGCGGTCACTGGTGCTCGACCCGCTCGGCATGACCGACAGCGGTTTCGAATGCGACTTCGCGGAGTCCTGGACCGGTCCGGTCGCGTACGGCCACGAACGCGACGGGCGGCCGTACCCGCACGGCTGGCGGGTGACGGCCGAGGTGGCCGGCAGCGGGTTGTGGACCACCGCACGGGACCTCGCCAAGGTCCAGCTCGAGGTGCTGGCGGCGGTCGGCGGTGGTCCCACCGCGTTCCTCGGCCGTGAGCTCGCCGAGCTGATGGTCACGCCCGTGGCCGGGGAGTACGGCTTCGGTACCGCGTGTTCCCGCGGCACCGACGCCCACTGGTTCGGGCACCCGGGCGAGCGCAACTCACACCAGAGCTTCACCGCGGCCGACCTGCGCACCGGCGCCGGCATCGTGGTGCTGGCCAACCTCGGTGGCGACACGGCCTTCCTCGCCGACCTGGTCAACCAGTTGCGGCTGGACATCCACTACATGATCGGTTAGGGGGTCGTTGCCCAGTGGACGAAGCAAGTACCCGCCCGTGCCAGCTCGTGGCGCTGTCGGCGGGGACGCCGGACGAGCTCGACCGGATCACCGTGCGGCTGGCCGACGACCTGGCGCTGCGGCCGTCGACGTCGCTCGCCGAGGTGGCGAGCGATCCCCGGCTGTGGCGGCCCGAGGCACCGTACCGGCGGGCCTTCGTGGCCAGGGACGCCACCGAGGCGGTCCGGTTGCTGCGCCGGGCGGTGCCGGTCACCGAGCCGGTGACCGGCGGCCGGCCGGTCGTGTTCCTGTTCCCCGGGGTGGGCGACCACTACGCCGGGATGGGCCGCGGGCTCTACCGGTCGGAGCCGGTGTTCCGGCACTGGCTGGACCACTGCGCCGAGCGCCTGACCGGCGAGCTCGGTCTCGACCTGCGTGCCGTGCTCTACGCCGACGGCACCGAACCCGCCGCCGGCGGCCACGCCAGCGGGATCGACCTGGCCAAGCTGCTCGGCCGCCGCGACGAGGCAGTGGCGGAGATCGACCGCACCCGCCTGGCACAGCCCCTCGTGTTCGCCGTGGAGTACGCGCTGGCCCGGCTGTTGCTGAGCTGGGGGATCACGCCGTCGGGGCTGGCGGGGTACAGCATCGGCGAGTACGTCGCCGCGGCCGTGGCGGAGGTCCTGCCGCTCGACGATGCCCTCATCCTGGTGGCGAGGCGGGCCGGGCTGATCGAGACGGCGCCCGCCGGCGCGATGCTGGTGGTGATGCTCGGCGAGGAAGAGCTGGCGGACCTCCTGGACGAAGAGCTCTCGCTGGCCGCGGTCGACGGACCCGAGCTGTGCGTGGCCGCCGGGCCCGTGCACGCCGTGGAGCGCCTGGAGAAACGGCTGACCGCGGACGGGGTGTCCCACCTGCGCGCCGGCACGCGGCACGCGTTCCATTCCGCGATGCTGACGCCGATCCGCGCGCCGCTCGCCGAACTGGCCGGCCGGTTCCGGCTCGGCCCGCCGCGGATCCCGTTCCTGTCCAACGTGAGCGGCACCTGGATCACCGGCGCGCAGGCGGCCAGCCCGGGCTACTGGGCCGGGCACGTCGACCACACCGTGCGGTTCCACGACAACCTCACCGCGATGTGGCGGCGCCCCTCGGTGGTCGCCCTCGAGGTGGGTGCCGGGCAGATGCTCTGCGGCCTCGCCGCGCAGCACCCGGACCGGCCACCCGGGACGCCACCGGTGTTCGCCACGCTGCCCGGCGCCACCGCGGGCGGCGGCGACACCGCCGCACTGCTGAGCACCGCCGGGCGGCTGTGGTGTGCCGGCGTGCCGGTCGACTTGGCCGCGTTGTGGCCGCGAGAGAGGCGATGACATGGATTTTGCGCTGACCGACGAGCAGGTCACGCTGCGGACGGCCGTGCTCCGGTTCGCCCGCGAACAGCTCGGGGAGAAGGCCGCCGAGCACGACCGGGACGAAACGTTCGATCGTGACGGGTGGCAAGCGTGCGCCGGCTTCGGCGTACTGGGGTGGCCGGTCCCGGCCGAGTACGGCGGTTCGGGGTTCGACCCGCTCACCACGATCATCGCCTGCGAGGCGCTGGCCTACGGGTGCCGGGACAACGGGCTGGTCTTCGCCGTCGACAACCACCTGTGGGCGTGCGTGATCTACCTGCTCCGGCACGGCAGCGACGAGCAGAAGGCCGCCTTCCTGCCACGGCTCGCGGACGGCTCGATGATCGGCGCGCACGCCCTGACCGAGCCCGGCACCGGGTCGGACGTGCTCTCCGTCGCCACCCGGGCCGAGCGCGAGGGCGATCACTACGTGCTCACCGGCACGAAGGTCTTCATCAGCAACGGACCCTGCGCCGACCTGTACGTGGTCTTCGCCAGGACGGGCCGCTCCCCGGGCGGCCAGCGCGACCTGTCGGCGTTCCTCGTGCCCCGCGACACCCCGGGGCTCGAGGTCCGGCGGGTGATCAGCAAGGCGGGGCTGCGCGGGACCCCGATGGGCGAGATCCGGTTCGACGGATGTGTGGTGCCGCCGGGGAACCTGCTCGGCGCGGAAGGCACCGGCTACCACGTGTTCACCTCCACCATCGAATGGGAGCGCGGCTTCATGGCCGCCAGCCAGGTCGGCCGCGCCCAGCGCATCCTGGACACCTGCGTGGCGTGGGCCGGGGAACGAACGCAGTTCGGTCGCCCGATCGGCTCCTACCAGGCGGTTTCGCACCGGCTGGCCGACATGCAGGTGCGGATCGAGCTGGCCCGCCTGCTGCTCCACAAGATCGGCTGGCTGAAACAGCAGGGCCGGCTGGCGTTGCTGGAGTCGGCGATGCTCAAGCTGTTCACCAGCGAGAGCCTGCTGGAGACCGCCCTGGACGCGGTCCGGGTCCACGGGGCGCGCGGCTACGTCGGCGATCTGCCGGTCGAGCGGGAGCTCCGGGACGCCCTCGGCTGCGTGCTCTTCGGCGGCACCTCCGACATCCAGCGCAACGTGATCGCGGGCCTGCTCGGCGTGGCGGGTGCGGCATGACCACGTCGCACCGGACCGACGTCGGCGAACCGACGTCCGAGCACGTCGTCCGGCTCGACACGCCGCTGCCGGACACCCTCGCGGGGGAGTTCGCCAAACGGGTGTTCTTCGCCGCCGAGGAGATCCGCGGCTTCCGGCTGATCGGGGACCACGACCAGGTGACCGCCGTGGTGGTGACCACGACGGGCACCGAACTGCCCGAGCGGCTCGCCGACAAGCTGCACGTGGTGCTGCACAACGACGTCCTCGGGCAGTTCATCAGGGAGCCCAAGGTGATCTGGCGGTCGCCGGTGCGGCGCGAACCCCCGGCCGGCACCTTCGAGCGGCTCGTCGCCGACGGGATCGCCTACCCGGTCGGCGAGGGACAAGTGGCGCTCGGCGAGCCCCTGCTCGGCCTGATGGACGACCTCGACCGGGTGATCCGGCGGATCGTGACCGAGGAGTTCGGCGGAACCGAGTTCCGCTACCCGACGCTGATCCCGATCGCCGCCCTGGAGCGGAGCGGCTACCTCACCTCGTTCCCGCAGCACGCCATGTTCGCCACCCGGCTCCGGTCCGATGTGGACGTCTACCGGGACTTCGTGGACAGCACCGGGAGGGCGGCCGGAGGCGGCGCCGGTGCGGAGGTCCTCGGCCGGTGCGACCGCGTGGACTACTGCCTGCCGCCGACCATGTGCTACCACACGTTCAACCAGTTCGCCGGACGCCCGCTGCCGGAACACCTGTCCGTCTTCACCGCGCGCGGCAAGTCGTTCCGCCACGAAGCCCGCTACCAGCGTTCGCTCGCCCGGCTGTGGGACTTCACCATCCGGGAGATCGTCTTCCTCGGCGGGCGCGAGGACGTTCTCGCCGCCAGGGAACGGTTCTTGGACCGGGCCATGGAGCTGGCCGGCGAGCTGGCGGTCTCCGGTCGCTGCGAGGTGGCCAGCGATCCGTTCTTCGGCAACGCCGACAGCGGCGCGCTGGCGACCTCGCAGCGGATGCTGGAGCTCAAGTACGAACTGCAGCTCGACATCGGCCCCGGCGACTCGGTCGCGGTCGCCTCGTTCAACTTCCACGAGCGCCTCTTCGGCGACTCCTTCGGCATCTCGCTCACCGGCCGGGACACCCCGGCCTTCAGCGCCTGCGTGGGCTTCGGACTGGAACGGCTGGCCTTCGCCCTGGTCTGCCAGCACGGACCCGACGTCGCGAACTGGCCGGACGCCGTGCGACGGGCACTGGCGGATCCGCGGGAAAGGAACACGCCATGATCGGACACATCGGCGTCGTCGGCGCCGGCACCATGGGCATCGGGGTCAGCCAGGCGTTCGCCGCCGCCGGGCTCCCCGTCACCCTCGTCGACCCCGACCCGCGGGCGCTGGCGACGGCACGGGAGAAGATCGCGCTGGACGCCCGCATGGCGCGCCTGTTCCGGCCGGGTCCGGCCGCGGAGCCGGACCGGGTGGCCGGCCTGATCACCTGCACCACCGCGCTGGACGAGCTCGCCGAGGCCGGGTTCGTGGTGGAGAACGTCACCGAGAAGCCCGCGGTGAAGGAGCCGGTTTACCGCCGGCTCGAAGGGATCTGCGCACCGCGGTGCGTGTTCGGCGTCAACACCTCGGCCATCCCGATCACGAAGGTCGCCGGCTGGACCGGGCGGCCGGACCGGGTGATCGGCACGCACTTCATGAACCCCGCTCAGCTCAAGCCGCTGGTCGAGCTCGTCAAGGGCGTGCACACCTCGGCGGAGACGATCAAGCGCACCCAGGAGCTGATCACCGCGATCGGCAAGGAGAGCCTGGTGGTCGCCGACTCGCCCGGGTTCGTCACCAACCGGGTGCTGATGCTCACCCTCAACGAGGCCATCTGCCTGCTCGACGAGGGCGTGGCCACCGCGGCCGAGATAGACCGGCTGTTCGTCCGCTGCTTCGGCCACGCGATGGGACCGCTGGCCACCGCCGACCTCATCGGCCTGGACACCGTCCTGTACTCGCTCGAGGTGCTGCTCGAGAACTTCAACGATCCCAAGTACCGCCCGTCGATCCTGCTGACCAGGTACGTGGACGCCGGGCTCCTCGGTCACAAGAGCGGCCGCGGGTTCTTCAGCTATGACACCGACTGAGAAGCGGAGCGACGACATGACCGACCAGCTGGCGACCATCCGGGACTTCGTCGTCGGACGCCTCCGGGCGCTCGAACCCGGCGGGATCGAACTGCGCGACGAAGACGACCTGTTCGCCTTGGGACACGTGAGTTCGCTGTTCGCGGTGCAGATCGTGATGTTCGTGGAGCGCACCTTCGGCATCGCCGTGGTCGGCGACGACCTCGACATCGCCAACTTCGCCTCGATCACGCGGATCGACCGGTTCGTCACCGGCCACCGCGCCGGGGCCGACCCCACCGCGAAGACCGACCTCACCGCGAAAGCGTAGGAGCAGCGGCCATGCCCACACCGTGGTTCCCCTACCCGCCGGCCGCGCCGCCCCGCCCGCTGCGGCTGTTCTGCCTGCCACCCGCCGGTGGCGGGGCGTCCGGGTACCGCACCTGGATCGGTGCGTTCGGCCCGGACGTCGAAGTGGTGCCGGTGCAGCTGCCCGGCCGGGAAAACCGGCTCGGCGAACAGCCGGCCGGTTCCGCCGCGGAGCTGGCCGACCGGCTCGTCGCGCCGGTGCTCGACCGGGCCGGCGACCGGTTCGCCGTGTTCGGGCACAGCATGGGCGCGATCCTCGCCCACGACCTGACGCACCGGCTGTGCGCGGCCGGACGACCGCCCGGGCACCTGATCGTCTCCGCGCACCGCGCACCCCAGCTCGTCGCCCGGCGCCGGTGGGACCGGCCGGCCGCCGAAATGTCCGACGACGACCTGCGCGACTACCTGGCCGACCGGGCCGGGACCCCGCCGGAGGTGCTGGACCTGCCCGAGCTGATGGACCTGGTGCTGCCGGTGCTGCGCGCCGATCTGGCCCTTTGCCAGTCCTATCAGGACACTGCGCGCACGCCGCTGCCCGTTCCGCTCAGCGTCTTCGGCGGTGCGGACGACCCGGAAGCCGGCGCCGGGGAACTGGCCGCGTGGGCGGAGCGGACCAGCGCGGGATTCCGGCTGCGGGTGCTGGCGGGCGGCCACGGCTACCTGTTCGAGGACGCCCCCTCGGTGCACGCGGCCGTGCGCGCCGCGCTGGCCGATCCACCGAAGCGCCTGCCCGTCACGACCGGGTCGTCCTGATGAGCGCCGCCGCGTTCGCCGATGTGGTCGAGGCCCAGCGGATCCCGGCACTGGTCCGGCTGACCGGGAACCTCTACGCGCTCGCCTACCGGCTGATGAAGATGGTGCCGGCGCGGCACATCCTCCGGCAGGCGCGGGCCGGTGGCCTGCTGGACCCGGGCACCACGGTGGTCGAGACCACCTCGGGCACGTTCGGGCTGGCACTGGCCATGCAGTGCGCGCTGCACGGCCAGCCGCTGGTGCTGGTCGGCGACCCGGTGATCGACGCCCGGCTGCACCGGCAGCTGACGGATCTCGGCGCGAGGGTCGACATCGTCCGGGAGCGGGCCGCGCACGGCGGCTTCCAGACGACCCGGCTGCGGCGGGTCGCCGAGATCCGCGAGCGGCTCGGCGCCACGTTCTGCCCCGAGCAGTACTCCAACCCGGCCAACCCCGCCGCCTACGCCCTGATCGCCGAGCTGCTCTCCGACACCCTCGGCCAGGTCGACTGCCTGGTCGGCCCGGTCGGGTCCGGCGGCTCGATGTGCGGTACCACGCGGTACCTGCGCCAGGGCAGCCCCGATTTGGTGTCGATCGGCATCGACACGAACCACAGCGTGCTGTTCGGCCAGGACGACGGGCCCCGGGTACTGCGCGGGCTCGGCAACAGCCTGATGCCGGCCAACCTCGACCACACGCAGTTCGACGAGGTGCACTGGCTCGGCGCGGCCGACGTCTACGCCGCGACCCGGGAGCTGCACCGCCGGCACGCGCTGTTCATGGGCCCCACCGCGGGCGCGGCCTACCTGGTCGGTTCCTGGTGGGCCCGGCGGCACCCGGACCTGCTGACCGTCGTCGTGCTGCCGGACGAGGGGCACCGCTACCACGACACCGTCTACGACGACGGGTGGCTGGCGGCCAACGGGCTGGAGCTCGGCGGCCGGCCCGACGGCCCGGCCGAGGTGGCCGCCCCGCGGGACGCGGTCGACGGGTGGTGCCGGTTCGCGTGGCGGCGTCGTTCGCTGGCCGAAGTGGGCGACGCCGTGGCGCTCGCCGAGGTCGTCCGGTGACCGCCGGACCCGGCGCCCTGCGCCAGGGCCGGTCGGCCTCGACGCTCTGCGCCCGTGCGGCCGGCATCGTGTTCGGCGCGGACACCGGTCCCGCGATGGCGGCGGAGCTGGACCGCATCACCGCGGTCGACCAGGCGCACGTCGTCATGCTCGCGGAGCGGGAACTCATCGGGACGGCCGCGGCGGCCGAGTTGCTGAAGGAGATCCAGTTCCTGCGCGCCGGCGACTTCGCCGAGCTGCGTGGCCGCCGCGCGCCACGGGGGCTGTACCTGCTCTACGAAAGCCATCTGATCGAGCGGCTCGGCCCCGAGATCGGTGGCGTGCTGCACACCGGCCGGTCCCGCAACGACCTGAAGGCCACCGTCCACCAGCTGCGCCTGCGTGCGGTGGTCGCGGGCCTCGTCCGCGAGCTGCTGCGCCTGCAGGCCGTGGCACTCGGCCGGGCCCGGCGGCACCGCGACACCGTGATGCCGGTCTACAGCCAGTTCCAGCCGTCGGTGCCGGGCAGCTACGGCTGGTACCTGCTCGGCATCGCCGAGGCGCTCGACCACGACATCGACGGCCTCGTGCGGGCCGCGGACGGGCTCCGGGAGTGCCCGCTCGGCGCGGCCGGCGGCGCGGGGACCGACGTGCGGCTCGACCCGGCCCGCACAGCGGACCTGCTCGGGTTCACCGAGCCGGTCCGCCACGCCGGATTCGCGATCGCCTCGCGGGACACCCTGCTCCGGATCCTCTCCGCCGCCGTGCTGGCCGGGCTGACCCTCTCCCGGCTGGCCACCGACCTGCAGCTGTGGAGCACACCGGAGTTCGACCTCGTCGAATTCCCGGACCACCTCGTCGGCATCAGCTCGGCCATGCCGCAGAAGCGGAACCCGTTCCTGCTCGAAGTCGTCAAGGGCGCCTCGGGCGGGCTGATCGGGGCGTGGACCGCGGCGGCCGCCACGACGAAGAACACCCCGTTCGGCAATTCGGTCGAGGTGAGCACCGAGGGCGTGGCGCCCGGCTGGGCGGCGCTGGACAGTTTGGGGGACCAGGTGCAGTTGTCGATCTCGGTGCTGGCCGGCGCCCGGCCGCGGCCGGACCGCATGCTCGCCGGGGCGCACCACGGGTTCACGGTGGCGACCGCGATCGCGAACCGCCTGGTGGCCCAGGGCGTTCCGTTCCGCTCGGCGCACACCGCGACCGGCAGGCTGGTGACCGAGCTGATCGGCGAAGGCGTCACCTCCTTCGCCGCGGTACCGGCCGGTGAGCTGGCCACCCGCCTCGGCGCCTCGCTCGGCGCCGAGGTGCGGCTGGAACCGGCCGACCTCGACCCGGCCGCCGTGGCCCGGGCCACGGACTTCGGCGGCGGACCGGGACCCCGGTCGTTCGCCCTCGCCCACGCCCGGCTGGCCCGCCGGTGGCGGGTCCAGGTGCGGCAGCTGACGGCCGAAGAGCGGCGGCGCCGCACGGCTGGGCGGCGCCGGGCGCGGGCGGTCGCCGCCCTGATCGACGGGCGGGCCCGGTGCCCGGGGAACGGAGGCCGCCCGTGACCGAGCCGTCGATCGAAACGTCCGCAGCCGGCCGGCCGTGGCTCGTGCTGGTGGAGAGCAACACCACCGGTACCGGCCGGGACTTCGCCGAGGCGGCCGTGCGCCGCGGGCTGCGGCCGGTGCTGCTGACCCGCGATCCGCGCCGCTACCCCTACGTCGCCGAGCTCGGCCTCCCGGTCCGGGTGGTGGACACCGGCGACCTGGCGGAGGTCGAGGCGGCCTGCCGGGCACTGGACCCGCCCGGGCCGGCCGGGATCCTCAGCAGCAGCGAGTACTTCGTCCCGGCCGCCGCGCGGGTCGCCGCCCGGCTCGGCCTGCCCGCGCAGGATCCCGCGGCCATCGAACGGTGCCGGGACAAGGCGGCGCAGCGGCGGTGCCTGCGCGCGGCGGGAGTGCCGGTTCCGGACTTCGTCGCCTGCGACACCGCGGCGGCGGCCGAGCACGCGGCCCACCGGCTGGGTGGACCGGTGGTGGTCAAGCCCGTGTCCGGCTCCGGTTCGGCGGGCGTGCGCCGGTGTGCCAACCCGGGTGCGGCGCGCTGGTGGGCCACCCGGATCCTGACCGACGGGCGCTCGTTCCCCGCCGCGCGGCTGCTCGTGGAACGCGAGGTGCCCGGCCCGGAGTTCTCGGTGGAGATCCTCGACGGCAAGCCGGCCGGCGTCACCCGCAAGCACGTCGGCGAGCCGCCGTACTTCGTGGAGACCGGCCACGACCACCCGGCGCCGCTGCCGGCCGGCGAGATCGTGGCGCTGCACGAGGTGGCCGCGCGAGCCGTCCAGGCGGTGGGCCACTCGGTGGGCCCCGCGCACGTCGAGCTGCGGGTCCCACCGGGTGGCGAACCGACCGTCATCGAGATCAACCCCCGCCTGGCCGGTGGCCTGATCCCGCGGCTGGTCCGGCACGCGACCGGCCGGGACCTGGTCGACGAGGTGGTCGCGGGCGCCGTCGCCCTGCCCGTGCCGGGTTCCCCGCCCGCCGGGCGGTTCGCCTCGATCCGCTTCCTCGTGCCCCCGCGCCGGGGCCTGGTGGCCGGCGTGGCCGGGCTGGCGCGGGCCAGAGCCGTGCCCGGGGTCGTCGAGGCGCACTGCCCGCTGGCCCCCGGCGCGGTCATCGCGTTCGAGCACTCCTTCGAGGATCGGAAGGGGCACGTGATCGCGGTCGCGTCGTCGCCGGAGGCGGCTGCCGCCCTCGCCGGCCGTGCGCTCGCGGAGATCCGGATCGGCTACGCGGACGAGCGGGCCGGTGCCCCGGCGCGATGACCGGTGCCACAACGTCCACAACAGACAGAGGAGGGACCGTGCGGATCGTCGAGCTGCGCAGCGACACGTTCACCCTGCCGACCGAGGCGATGCTGGGTGCGATGGCCCGGGCACCCCTCGGCGACGACGTCTACGGCGAGGACCCCACCGTCCGCGAACTGGAGGAGAAGGCGGCGGGCGTGCTCGGCATGGCGGCGGCCTGCCTGATGCCGAGCGGGACGATGGCCAACCTCGCCACGCTCATGGCGCACGCTCCGCGCGGGAGCCGGGTGCTCACCGGAGCGGACTCGGACATCCACGTCTACGAGGCGCACGGGGTGTCGGTGTGCGGCGGAGTCGCCCTCGAGCCGGTCGCGACCGACGACCGTGGGCTGCCGTGCGAGGAGGCGCTGGAGGGCGCCCTGCCGGAGGACCCCGCCGACCCGCAGTTCTCCCGCCCGTCGGTGGTGTGCGTGGAGAACACCGCCAACCGCGCCGGCGGCGTGCCGCTCGGTCCCGCCGACCTGGCTCCGGTCCGGGCGTTCGGCCGGCGCCACGGCCTCGTCGTGCACGTGGACGGTGCGCGGATCTTCAACGCCGCCGTGGCGTTGGGTGTCGGCGTGGCCGAACTCGCCGCGGGTGCCGGCTCGGTGCAGTTCTGCCTGTCGAAAGGCCTGTCGGCGCCGGTCGGTTCGGTGGTCACCGGCTCGGCCGAGCTGATCGGCCGGGTGCGCCGGGTGCGCAAGATGCTCGGCGGCGGCATGCGGCAGGCGGGGGTGATCGCGGCGGCCGGGATCGTGGCGCTGGACACCATGGTGGACCGGCTGGCCGAAGACCACGAGCACGCCCGGGTGCTCGCCGACGGCCTGGCCGGCATCCCGGGGGTCGAGGTGGACCGGGTGGCCGTGCGGACCAACATGGTCCGGTTCCGCGTGGCCGGCCCGGGGATCACGCACCAGGGACTGATCGACCTCGCGGCCCGGGACGGCGTCCGGCTCGCCGAACTCGGCCGCGGCACGCTGCGCGCGGTGACGCACCGGGGGGTCGAGGCCGGCGACGTCGGGCGGGCGGTGGCCGTGGTCGCCGGAATCGTGCGCGAGCACCGGAAGGCGGCGTCGTGAGCGCGTCCCGGCGTCCCGGAGTGCGTGGGGAGTCTCCGTGACCGAAGACTTCGGCCGGTTGCTGCGCGAGCACCGGAAGCTCTCCGCGCTGACCCAGCTCCAGCTCGCGGATCTGTCCACGCTGAGCGTGCGGGCGATCCGTGATCTGGAGCAGGGCCGGGCCCAGCGGCCGCGGCCGAACACCGTGCGGCTGCTCGCCGACGGCCTGGAGCTGCGGGGGAGCCGGCGGGCGGCGTTCGAGGCGGCCGCCGGGGCCGGGGACGCCGCCGTCCGGGCGCTGGCGGCCGAGCTGCACTGCACTGACCCGCCGGCCGCGATGAACGCCTTGCTCGGCCGGGAGGAGCAGGTGCGGGTGCTGGCCGACCTGGTGCTGGTGGACCGGCACCGGGTGGTGACGGTGACGGGGATCGCCGGGGTCGGCAAGACCCGGCTGGCGATCGAGGTGGCCGGCCGGGTGGCCGAGTCCGGGCTGCACGTGCTGTGGAAGCGGTGCGACCGCGGCCCGGTGCCCGGGGCCGAACTGCTGCGGACGGCGGAGCTGGCCGGCGACCGGGACGTCCTGCTCGTCCTGGACGGGATCGCGGTGCCCGCACCGGACCTGCCGATCCCGGAGCTGCTCCGCCGCTCCCCGCGCCTGCGGCTGCTGGTGACCTCCGACGCACCGCTGGACCAGGGGGAGGAGCGGGTGGCGCCGTTGCCGCCGCTGCCGGTGCCCGAGGCGGCGCGCTCCGGCGACCTGGTGGCCGTGGGCCGGTCGCCGTCGGTGCGGCTGCTGCTGCGCCACATCCGGGCGCTCAACCCGGCGTTCCGGCTCGGTGACGGCAACGTCCGGGCGATCGCCGAGATCTGCCGCCGGTGTGACGGCCACCCGCGGGCCGTGGAGGTGGCCGGGATCTGGTGCGCGCTGTGGTCGCCGCAGCAGGTGTGTGCCCAGCTCGCGCAGGACCCGATCACCCGGCCCCGGCCGACGGTGATGGAGGTCCCCGAACTGACCGCGGCCGTGCACCGGAGCCTGGCCGCCCTCGGTGCCCGGGAGCGGCAGCTGCTGGTCCGGCTGCTGCCGCTGCGGTCGGCGTGGTCGGTCGAGGAGGTGGCGGCGCTGACCGGCGGTGAACCGGCCGAAACCACCGCCGTGGTGCACAACCTGGTGCTGCGCGGGCTGGTGCGCGGCGGCGACCGTCCCGGCGGGACGGAGTTCGAGGTGCTGAACCTCGTCCGGTCCTGTGTGGCCGGTCGTCCCGAGCCGCTGTCCGTGTAGCCGGGCCGGCCGCTCAGCTGCCCGCGGAAACCGTGCGGCGGGTGGCCGGCGGGACGGGGTGCAGCCAGCCGTCCGGATCGGCCGACCGGCCGCGCTGGACGTCGGTGAGGGCCGTCCGAAGGTGGGCGGTCACCGGCCCCATCGTCCCGTCGCCGACCGTCCAGGAATCCCGGCCCTGGTCCACCACCCGGCCGACGGGCGTGAGCACCGCCGCCGTGCCGCAGGCGAACGTCTCGGTGACCAGCCCGGCGGCGCACTCGGTCCGCCACTGGTCCACCGAGACCCGCTCCTCGGTCACCCGGTAGCCGTGCCGGGCGGCGAGCACCAGCAGCGAATCCCGGGTGACGCCCGGCAGCAGCGTGCCGGTCAGCGGGGACGTGACCACCTCGGCCGACGAGCCGGTGCCGCGGACGAAGAACAGGTTCATCCCACCCATTTCCTCGATCCAGCGGTGCTCCACCGAGTCCAGCCACACCACCTGCCGGCAGCCGGCCGCGGCGGCGGCCCGTTGGGCCACGAAGGACGGCCCGTAGTTCGCGGCGCACTTCACGTCGCCGGTGCCGCCGGGCAGCGCCCGGCTGTGGTCGTGGCTGACGAACACCGAGACGGGCGCCACCGGGTCGCCGAAGAAGCCACCGGCGACGAAGGCGAGCACCAGGAATTCGTACTCCTCGGCTGGGCGCAGCATCAGGTTCGCCTCGCTGCCGTACATGAGCGGACGCAGGTACAGGCTGTGTTCGGGATCGTCCGACAGCGCGGCGTGATCGGCGGCCACGACCTCCTCCAGCGCCAGCAGGAAGTCCTCGGCCGGCAGTTCGGGCATCGCGAGGCGGCGCGCCGAACGCTGGAACCGCAGGGCGTTGAGCCGTGGCCGGAACATCGCCAGGTGGCCGCCGGGCTGGCGGAACGCCTTCAGGCCTTCGAAGATCACCTGGCCGTAGTGCAACCCGAGGGTGCCGGGGTGGACGGAGAGGTTCGCCAGCCGCCGCAGCCGCGGGGCGTGCCAGCCGCGTCCGGCCGTCCAGCTCATGGTGTACATGTGGTCGGTGAACGCGCCGCCGTGTCCCGGCCGGTCGGCCGGCGCGGGCGCGGCGGCCCGTTCTTCGAGTACTCGTGCCATGGTGGGGGCTCCCCGGTTCGTGGTCGGCTGGGTGGAGGTCACGTCAGTGGGGCGAAGAAGAAGGTGTCGCGCCGGGTGAACAGGTGGTCCGGGCCGACCTCGAAGAAGTCGGCGAACCGCAGGTCGACCGGGCGCCCGTCGCGGCCGACGCCGTGGAACTCGCCGCGCACCGCGACGTCGCCGCCGACGGCGAGCACCGTGGTCAGGACGTGCCGGCCCGATCGGATCGCCCGGTCGCGGGTGTAGAACCGGAGGATCCCCTCCGGGCCGGCATAGGGGTCGTAGCCGGGACGGTGGTAGGTCGCGTTCGCGGCGAACAGCGCGGCCGCGCCGGCCGCGTCCGCGGCGTCCACGCAGTCGTAGAAGTGCCGGGTCATGGCGAGCACAGCGGCTTGCCGGGTCGGTGCCTCGCTCGGGGACACGCTTGCCTCCTCGGTGGTTTCGGCTGACGGGCGGCTGATTCGGCGGAGGTCAGGTCCGCGGGCGGCGAGGCCGGGCGGGGCGGACGGGCGCGGGCAGTGCCGCGCGGTCGAGCTTCCCGTTCGCGGTGAGCGGCAGCGTCTCCAGCGGGACGAACGCGGTGGGCACCAGGTGGTCGGGCAGCGACCCCTGGAGGTACCGCCGCAGCTCGCCGGTGGTGATCTTGGCGCCGTCCACCGGCACGACGTAGGCGACCAGCCGTTTGTCGCCCGGCCGGTCTTCCCTGGCGATCACCGCGACCCTGCGCACCGCCGGGTGCCTGCCGATGGCGGTCTCCACCTCGCCCGGCTCGATCCGGAAGCCGCGGATCTTGACCTGGTCGTCGGCCCGGCCGAGGAACTCCACGACCCCGTCGGCCCGCCGGCGCACCAGGTCACCGGTCCGGTACATCCGGTCGCCGGGTGCGCCGAAGGGATCGGGCAGGAACCGGTGCGCGGTCAGGCCGGGCTCGTTCAGGTAGCCGTGGGCGAGGCCGGCGCCGGTCATGTACAGCTCGCCGGTCACGCCGTCCGGCACCGGGTCCATCCCTTCGTCCAGGACGCGGATGCCCTTGTTGGCGATCGGCCTGCCGACGGGGATCGACGCCGCGGCCAGATCGTCCTCGGTGACGGTGTGGCACAGCGTGAAGATCATGTTCTCCACCGGGGAGTACCCGTTGACCAGCCGGATGCCGGGGTACTCGCGCAACACCTTGGCGACGTGCGCCACGGACGCCGGCTCGCCACCGGTCATCAGCTGCCGCACCCCGGTGAACGTGCCGGGGTAGGCGTCCAGCATGAAGTTGAGCAGGCTCGCCGAAAGGTGCAGGGTGCTCACCCGGTGCGTCCGGACCAGCTCGTTGATCGCCGGGGGATCCGGGCGCCGGCCCGGCTGCAGCACGCACGTCCCCCCGAACAGCAGCGCGCCGAACAGCTCGAGGACGAAGGCGTCCCAGGAGACCGGTGAGCACTGCAGCACCACTTCCCGTTCCGAGAAGTCCACATAGGACTGGTTGGCCAGGGTGGCGACGATCGCCCGGTGCGGCGACGCCACGCCCTTGGCCCGGCCGGTCGAGCCGGAGGTGAACATCACGCAGGCCAGGTCCTCACCGCCGGCCGCGGCCCGCGGCTCCACGGGCGGGCCGGCGGCGATCGCGGCCGCCTGCTGGTCCAGCACGAGCAGCCGGGCGCCGGTACCGCGCACCAGCCCGGTCAGCGAGCTGCTGGTGATCACCAGGGTGCTGCCGGCGGCGGTGAGCACCTGGCCCAGCCGCCGGGCGGGGAAGTCCGGGTCCAGCATGGTGTAGGCACCGTCGGCCTTCAGCACCGCCAGCAGCGCCACGACCAGCTCCGGGCCGCGCTCCAGGCAGATGCCGACCAGCTGACCGGCGCAGGGCAGCCACCGCACGAGGTGGTTCGCCAGCCGGTTCGCGCGCGCGTCCAGCTCGCCGTAGGTGAGCCGCTGGTCCTGGAAGACCAACGCGGTTGCGCCCGGCTGCATGGCGGCTCGTGCGGCGAACAGGCCGCAGACGGTGATCGGTGGGCAGGGCCGGCCGGTGTCGCGCGCGGGGCGTCGCTGCCCGGCGGCCGGCTCAGGCGCAGCACCCGCGGTGCCGGTGGGCGGGGTCACGACACGGTCCACGGCTCGGCCGGGGCCGGCTCGGCGACCCGGAACGCGGCCGGCTCCGGCGCCCAGACGTCGTCGGGGGTCAGCTCGGCGGTGTGGTACTTGCCGAGGGCGCTGGTCAACAGCTGCAGCTCCAGCGCCAGGCAGCGGACCAGCCGCACGAGGCCGTGGTCCGGGTCCTCGTCCACCGCGATCAGCGCGGCCCGGCCGAGCCCGGCCGCGTTCGCGCCGAGCGCCAGGCACTTGGCCACCCGGACGCCCTCCCACATCCGGCCGGACACCAGCAGGCAGGACGCGTGCGGGCCGATCCGGCGCAGGCATTCGGCCAGGGGCAGTCCGACGTGGTGCAGGAAGGACGTGGGTGCCCAGCCGGTGCCCGCCTCGGCGCCGTCGACGGTGACCGCGTCGGCTCCCGAGTCCCACGCGCACCCGGCCGCGTCCCGGACGTCCCGTGCCGGGGGCAGCTTCACCCACACCCGCGCCCGGGGGTAGTTGTTGCGCATCAGCCTGATCTGCTGGCGCAGGATCTCGACGGTGAACGTGCCGGGACTGCTGCTGCGCAGCACCGTGCCGTCGCAGCCGAACACCGGGTCGGTGGCGAACACGCCGGCCAGCCGTGCCGCGGCGTCGCCTTCGAGCACGGTCATCCCGCCGAGCCCCGGCTTCGCTCCCTGGCCGATCTTCAGCTCGAACGCCAGCCGTCCGGATTCGAGCAGCGGCCGGACGTTCGGGTCGCTGTAGACCAGGTTCCACACCTCGGCGTCGGCGTCCTCGGTGCTCTGCTGCACGACCAGGCCGCCGGAGGTGTCCGGCAGCTCCTCGGCGTAGGCCCCGAGCCGGGCGAGCAGCGACTGCCCGGCGTCGTCCTCGAGCCGGCCGTACCCCTTGACGGGCACCATGTTCTCGCCGATCACCATCGGGATGCCCAGCCGGCCCGCCTGGCGGGCGGCGGCGACGCCGAGGTCGACGCTGGCCGCTTCGGTCGACCCGAGCGCGGACAGGTACAGCGGCAGCGGCGAGGTGAACCCGCCGAGCGTGGTCTCCAGCCCGACGTCGCGGTACACCGGCTCCCGGCCCAGTTCGACGAGCTTCTCGAGCCGCTGTGGCACGAACACCGGCGGCACGAGCCGCAGGGCGTCGATCGCGTCGGGGGTGCGGCGGTCGCCGGTGCGGTCGGCGCCGAAGAGCACCCGCCCGTAGGAGGCGAGGTCCGGGAAGGCTTCGGCGGTACCGGACCGGGCGCGGTCGCGGATCGGTTCCACGGGGAAGCCCGGTGCGCGCAGGCCGCTCACGGCGACACCGTCCCCGCCACCTTGGGAAAGGCGCTGGCCTCCCGGATCGAGGCGAGACCGCCGAGGTACCTCGTGAGCCGTTCGAGCCCGATGCCGAAGCCGGCGCTCGGCGGGATGCCGTCCCGCACCATCCGCAGGTACCAGGCGTACTTGGCCGGGTTCTCGCCGGTCTCCCGCATCCGGGTCACGATCGTGGCGTAGTCGTGCTCGCGCTCGCTGCCGCTGCACAGCTCGCCGTACCCCTCGGGCGCGATCAGGTCGAAGTTGCGCAGCCGGCCGGGGTCCTCCGGGTTCTCCCGGTCGTAGAAGCCCCGCGAGCCCTTGGGGTAGTCGGTGACGAAGAAGGGCTTGCTCGCCTTGCGCGACAGCAGGGCTTCGCCGGCCCAGTCGAGTTCGCCGTCCGGGTTCTGGTCGTGCCCGAGGTCGCGCAGATCGGCGACCGCGCACGCGTGGGTGCGCCGGTCGAACGCGCCGGTGAGCAGGCCGGTGAAGGCGCCGGTGTCGCGGCCGAGCCGGTCGAAGTCGCCGGGCAGCGCGGCGGTCACGGCCCGGATGGCCGACCGGACGAGGTCCTCGACCAGCAGGGTGATCTCGTCCCGGCTCGCGCCCGCCACCTCGACGTCGATCTGGTGGAACTCGACGAGGTGCCGGTCGGTGGCCGCGGTCTCCACGGGTTCGAGCCGCACATTGGGCGCGATGCAGAAGATCTTCTCGAAGGTGGTGAGCGCGGCCTGCTTGTACAGGATGGCGCTGGTCATCAGCTTGTAGCGGTGACCGTAGAAGTCGATGTCGACCTGCTTGGCGCCGCGCGCGCCCGGGTCGGTGACCGGCCCGATGACCGGCAGCAGCAGTTCGGTGAAGCCCCGTGCGGACAGGAACTCGCGGACCGCGGTCAACAGCCGGTGCTGGATCCGGAGCACCGAGCGGGTGACCGGGGACGACAGGTGCTCGCGTGGGCTCCTGGGCGTGGCGGGTTCCGCGGCGCGGTGGTTGCTGGTCATCCTTGGCTCCCTCGGTGGTGCTCGCTAGCGGGCGGCGGCGCCGACGGCGCCCGGATCCGGTCCCGCGTCGTCGAACCGGCGCTGGACGAAGGACAGCGAGGCGAGCAGGCCGGCGGCGGTCTGCTCGGTGCCCCGCAGCGGCCGGGTCTCCGCCCGCACCGGCATCGAGCCGGTCTGCGACCAGTGCAGCCGCCCGTCCCGGTCCAGGTAGCTGCGGGAGCGTCCGGCGTTGTCCGGGTGCAGGCAGTACGGGACGTCGAGGTGACCGAGCCGGAACGCGTCCGCGAGTGCGCGGCCGAGGTCGTCGCTCGACCCGGTCACCGCGCCGACCAGTTCCCTGGCCTCGGAGTAGATGCCGCTGTCGGCCACCGGCCCGTCGGTGGCCGGCGCGCACTGCCGTGCGGCGGCCGCCGCGACCTCCAGCGCCCGGAGGTTCTCGGCGACGGTGGGAATCCGGTGCGCCTCGGCGAGCGTCTTCACGACCAGCCGGGCCGCGCCCGTGCGGACCGCCAGCCCGGCGGCTTCCCGCAGCAATCGGGTGCCACCGGCCGAACTGCGGGGGTACATGCCCATGTACGTGTAGAGCACGATGTGCCAGTCGAGGTCGGGCATCAGCTCGGTGGCCAGCCGGCGCAGCGCGAGGATCGCCTCGCGGTCCTGGTCGGCGTTGCTCTGCTGGGCGTAGCTGAGCGAAATGCTGCGCAGGCCGTGCTGGCGGAAGAACAGCCCCTCCAGCACGCTGACCGCGACCAGCAGGCTCGGCGGGCACAGCATGCCGAGCAGGCAGCCGCCGAAGCTCTCGAGGTGCGGCTCGACGCCGTCGGCGCGCAGGGCGGCGAGCCGTTCGCAGCTGCGCACCCAGTTGCGGACCGAAGTCTGCACGGGCACCCGGCCGTAGGGCAGGCAGTAGGAGATCGGCCCGCCTTCGGTCGCGTGCAGGCCGACGCCGACCAGGGTGCGCACGATGTCGTCGGGCACGGCGGAGCCGTGCCGGACCTGGACCGGGAAGCCGGGGCCCGCCACTCCGTCGAGCATCGCGCGGGTGGTGGCCGGTTCGTGCGCCACGATCGGGTAGCCGTTGAGGTCGCCGCCCGACGCGAGCGCCGCGCGGGCGGCGTCGTGGTCACCGGTCCTGGTGTAGCTGTCCAGGGTGATCGTGCCGACCGTGGTCGCCGCGGCGTCGCGGGTGGCGAGCAGGCCGGCGCGCATCGCGCCCGGATCGCTGACCCCCATGCGCGGCTGGACGACGAGCTGCCCGGCGCGGTGCATGTCGGCGACGAAGCCGCCGAACCACCGCGACGCCGGTCTTGCGGTGCTCACGGTCGCACGCCGGCCGCGAGCACGCCGAGGAAGTGGCGGAACGAGGCCGTCCCGGCGCCGTCGGCCACGACCAGGTCGAACCCGGCCGCGCGCAGCAGGTCGCCGCGATCGCGGGCGGCCGGGCCGTCGATGCCCAGCTTGCCGCCGATGACCACGGGCACGGCGGCCAGCTCGCGCTCGGCCCGTAGCCTGCGGATCAGCCGCAGGCCGTCGGTGAACCCGTGCCCGTTCAGGCTGCTCACCACGACCAGGTCGGGGCGCCGCCGCAGGCATTCGGCGACCAGCAGGCCGTCCGGCACACACGCACCGAGGTTGGTCACCCGGTGGCCGAGTTCCTCGAGGAGAAGCTGGACGTAGACGAGGTTCCAGGTGTGCGAGTCGGATGCCACGGTGGTCACCACGACGTCGAGTTCCGCCTTCCCGGCCGACGCCGGGAGCCGGTCGGTACGCCCGGCGCGGGTACCGCCGATCGGCGCGGCTGTGCTCCGCATCCGGGGACTCCCTTTCCAGGATTCGATTTGTGCGAAAAATGCTCTTCGGCGAAGGGTAGCCGCCGCACACCGCGCCGATCGGCAACTCGACCGGCAAAATGGCGGCAGTTTGCGCTCCGATTTCCGTCGGTGCGGTCCGGATCGCCGAACAATAGCTCGCCGATAGGCCCGTCCAGCATGCTGGCGGCACCGCGGTGAACACCTGCAGGAGAAACCGGTCGGAAACACCCCGTACTGAACAGGCCGTCGTGCCTGATCCTTCATGCAGGAGCGCACGTGATCGATGGAGACGCTGGCGAGGAATGCGGTGTCGTGGGTATCTGGGCGCCCGGGGCCCAGGTCGCGGACCTGCTCACCGACGCCCTGTTCACCCTGCAGCACCGTGGCCAGGAGTCCGCGGGCCTTTCGGTCGGGGACGAGACCGGCATCGCGACCCACCGGGGGATGGGGCTCGTCACCGAGGCGCTGCCCGCCGCGGCGACCCGGCACCTTTCCGGGCACGTCGGCATCGGGCACGTCCGCTACTCCACCTCCTCGGATTCCTCTTTGGACAACGCGCAGCCGTTCGCGGACCGCACCGCCGGCGGCGTGGACTTCGCGCTGGCCCACAACGGAAACCTGACCGTGCTGCCCGTTCCCGTCGAAGTCGGCGCGGTCGGCGGGCCGGCCGTGGACCGCGCCCACGCGCAGTCGGACACCGCACGGCTGGCGGCCCTGCTGAAGGACGAGCCGGGCAGCCTGAGCGACGCGATGGCGCGGATCCTGCCGCGCACCCGCGGTGCCTACTGCTTCGTCGGGGTCTCGGCGGGAGGGCTGTTCGCCGCGCGTGATCCGCGCGGTTTCCGGCCGCTGAGCATCGGCCGTCTCGCGGGTGGTGGCTGGGCGGTGGCGTCGGAGACGGTGGCGCTGGAGAACCTCGGCGCGACCGCGCTGCGGGACGTGGCACCGGGCGAGATCGTCGAAGTCGGCGCACACGGGGTCCACTCGCGACGGTTCGGGGCGGCCGAGCAGGCGCTGTGCGTCTTCGAGCACGTGTACATCGCCCGGCCGGACTCGACGATCGGCGGCCGGTCGGTGTTCGACGTGCGCCGGGCCCTCGGGGTCGCGCTCGCCCGCTGCGCCCCGGCCGAGGCCGACCTGGTGATCCCGGTGCCCGACACGGCCCGGATCGCCGCGCTCGGTTACGCGGCGGGGAGCGGCATCCCGTACGGCGAGGGCCTGTTCCGCAGCTCCTACGCCAGCCGGAGCTTCATCCAGCCCTCGCCGGGCCGTCGACGGCAGGTGGTCCGTGCGAAGCTCAGCCCGATCGCGGCGGCGGTCGCCGGGCGCCGGGTGGTCGTGGTGGACGACTCCGTCGTGCGGGCCAATTCCATCAAGCACGTGGTCGCGATCCTGCGCACGGCCGGCGCGGCCGAGGTGCACGTTCGGGTGGCGTCGCCGCCGGTGCGCTGGCCGTGCTTCTTCGGCGTCGATATCGGCACCTCGGACGAGCTGGTCGCGGACCGGCGCAGCGCGGAGCAGATCGCGGATCTGGTGAACGCGGACTCGCTCGGTTATCTGCCGGCGGAGGAGCTGCTCGAACAGGCCCGCGGGACGACGGGTTTCTGCGCCGCGTGCTTCACCGGCGAATACCCTGCGGAATGGTGACCGGAACGGTCGTTCCCGGCGGGGTCTCATCTCGCCGCCGAGAACCGGTCTTGAGCGGTCACGGGCGCGGTACCGGTGAGGATGTCCTGCTCCAGCTCGCGCAGGACGGGACCCGGTTCCATGCCGAGCTCGCTGACGAACAGCCGCCGCGTCTCGTGGTAGACCCGCAGCGCCTCCATGGTGCGGCCGGTGCGGGACAACGCGATCATCAGCTGGGCGCGAAGGCGCTCGCGGAAGGGGTACTGCGCGACGAGCGGGACCACGTCGCTGATGATGTCCGCCGACCGGCCGAGCATGATCCGCACGTCGAAGTGGTTCTCGCTCAGGGTGATCCGCCGTTCGCACAGCCGGGCGGCGATCGATTCGATGTGCTCGTTGCGCAGTCCGGAGAACGGGTCGCCGCGCCACAGCCGCAGCGCCTCGGTGTAGTACCGGTCGGCGTCGCTCAGCCGGCCCGCGGCCATCGCGGTGCGTCCCTGCTCGGCCAGTTCGTCGAACCGGTGCGCGTCGAGCTTGCCGGGGCCGATCCGGGCGAGGTAGCCCGGTGGCTCGGTGTCGATCAGCTGGTGCAGGCCGGATCTGGCGAGGCGCTTGCGTACGCCGGACACGCTGATGTGCACCTGGCTGCGCGCGGTGGACGGCGACGCGGTGCCCCACATCACGTCGATCAGCGAGTCGATCGGCACCACGCGGTTGGCCTGCCAGACCAGGGCCCCGACCAGGATCTGCTGCCGGCGCGCGGTGAGCCGGACCGGGCCGCGCGGACCGGTCAGCTCCAGCGGGCCGAGGATCGAGACCACGGGCTGGTCGTCGAGCTCTCCGGGTCGCGCCGGTCGGTGATCGAGCATGGTGTGTCCCCTCGTCGATGCCCCAGCGGGCGGCCGTGAGCTGCCACGGCCGGCCGAGAGCCGAACGTAGGCGCCGGTCCTCACACCCCGCTCTCACGGCGCTCTCACGCGTCTCTCCGCACGTGTCTCGCGCGGCGCCACCGGACTGTCGACGGTTTGTCGACGGCACGTGGGACCGTCCACGGCGAGGGAGCGGGTCACCGCCGCAACCGCCGTGACCGCGCCGGAGGGTGCCGGAACGGTGACCCGCGAATGGGTCCCGCTGTTTGGCGTGCCGATTTTCGGAAATCGGACATGAATCGATCTTTGTGGAATTACGCGTGCGGCCGAAACTGCGTCCGAATGGCCGTGTGGGCATCGTCGCGCAAATGCTTACACTGAGCTCGAAGTGTTCGGCTCCTTCGGCAAACTGGAGGTTTACATGCAAACTGTGGATTCCGCGGCCGTTTTGGAAGGCTGGTTGTCGGGTTCGGAATCGGTACACGGCCTGGCGAACCCGGCCGGTCCGCTGTACGTCGGCGGGAACGCCGCCGAGGCCGCGCTGGTCGACCCGACCGACATGCTGTACGCGTTCTGTTCCAGCCCGACCGGCTCCCACGGCAGCTGGTGCTGCTGACGGGGTAGCTCAGCGGTACGCGCCCGCCGTTCCCCTCGGGGAGTGCGCGGGCGCACTCGGATCGGAACAGGCGTCGGATCAGGCGGAGGCCGGCATGCTCGATTCAGCAGACAGTGAAACCCTCCCGTTCGGGGCCCCGGTGGAACGGCTCACCCAGCCGTGGCGGAACAAGCTGGCGGGCGAGCTCGACGCGGTTCCCGGCCTGGCCCCGGACGAGCGCGCCCTGGTCCTGGCGGCCGGGAGCGCCGCGTTGGCGCAGTCCTTGCACGCGAAGCTGTCCCGGGTGTTCCTCATCGAGCTGCACGCGCGGCGGCTGGCCGCCGGCTCGGCCGGAGACGGCGAAATCTGGTCGGACTACGTCGAAGAAGCGACGCGCGATGGCTACCTGACGAGCATCGAAGGGCGCTACCCGGTGCTGCCGCGGCGAGTCGAGCGGGTGGCGACGTCGTCCGTGGCCGCCGTCGCCGGCTTCGCCGCCCGGCTGGCCGCGGACCGCCCGGCCTTCGCCGAGGAGCTGCGCGGACCGCTGAACGCCGTTGTGTTCGGGCGGGGTGACACGCACCGGGGCGGCCTGACGGTCAGCCGGGTCGACGTCGGCGCCGGGACCGTCATGTACAAGCCGCGGAACTCGGCGATCGACGTGGCGCTCGCGGCGCTGATCCGGGACGTCTACGAACAGTTCCCCGGCGCACCGGCGCCCGCCGAGCGGATCCGGGTGCCGCGGGTGCTGCCGCGCGAGGGCTACGGGTGGGCGGACTTCGTCGAGCCGCGCTACTGCGCCGACGAGCGGGAACTGGGCGTCTTCTACCGCAACATCGGGCATTGGCTGGCGATCCTGCGGCTGTGCGGCGGCACCGACATGCACGCGGAGAACATGATCGCGGCGGGCCCGGTACCGGTCGTCGTGGACGCCGAGACGTTGTTCGACGCACCCGCGGAGTTCCCGGCCAGCGGGCAGGGCGACGCCGTGGACGTCGCGACCGCGGCGATCCGCCGGACGGTCCTGCGCACCGGCCTGCTCCCGGTGCGCGGCACGGGGTATGCGCTGGGCGGGGTGGACATTTCGGGGATCGGCGCGCTGCCCGGGCAGCAGCCCCGTATCCCGGCACCGGTGATCGCCGACGTGGGCACGGCCGCCGCGCGCTTCCAGGTCGACCTCGTCGACGTGCCGTCCGCGGGCAACCACCCCAGCCCGAAGCCGGTGCTGCACGCGCACTGGGACCGCGTGCTCGAAGGGTTCCGGGAAATGACCGCGCACCTGCGCCGCCTCGATACGCGGCCCGGCGGCGACGTGCACCACCTGCTGCGGCACTTCGACGGCGTCGAAGCCCGCCGGCTCCTGCGGCCGACGCAGGCCTACGTCGACATCGGCCGGATGCTGTGGCACCCGGCGTCCCTGCACGACGAAGCGGCCGCGGTCGAACGCGGGCGGGACATCCTGCTCCGCAACGCGCAGGTCCTGCCCGGCGCGCCCCAGGACCGGCCGACCATCGACGCGGAGATCGGCGACCTGCTGGCCGGGGACGTCCCGTTGTTCAGCTTCACCGTCGACGACGCGGCGATCGCGGCGTCGGTGGCCGACTGGCGCGGGGCGGACCTGCCGTTCGAGGAGTCGATCATCCAGGACGCTCTCGTCGGTGCCTACCTCAACGAACGCACCCTGCCCTCGCGCCGCCAGTACCCGGCGCACCAGCCGCACGGCCGGGACCGGGACCGCCGCCGCCGGACCCTGGCCGCGCGGCTGGTCCGGCAGCTGTGCGACGGCGGGGTGCGCGGCGAGGACGGCACGGTCACGTGGATCAGCCCGGTCTTCACCCCGGCGGGCTGGTCGATCCGCGTCCTGCCCGCGGATCTCTACACCGGCCAGGGCGGGGTGGTGCTCACGCTGGCCGAATACCTGGCCGAGGTCCGCGCCGGCCGCGCCGACGAGGTCGCCGGGGTGCAGGAGTGCTTCGACGGGGCGCTGCGGGTGCTGATGAGCGTCGAGGAGCTGACGGAGACGCCCTCGGCCGGGGCGTTCAGCGGTGCGGCGTCGCAGGTGTGGACGTGGCTCGCGCTCCACCGCGTGCTGGGCTGGGACTGGCTGCCGGACCGGGCGGCCGAGCGGGCCGGGCAGTTCTCCGACGGCCGCAGGATCGCCGAAGACCGCGAGGTGGATCTCCTCAACGGCGTCGCGGGCGCCGGGGTGCCGCTGCTCGGCCTCGCCGCGACCGGCCGGCCGGAGTGGCTGCCGGTGGCCGCGGCGGTCGGGAACCGCCTGGTGGAGCTGGCCGTGCACGAGGACTACGGAGCGCGCTGGCCCACCCGGCTCAACCCCGAGGGCATCGGCGGCTTCGCCCACGGCGCGACCGGCATCGGCTGGACCCTGATGCGCCTCGCGCTCAGCGATGCCGGTACGGCAGCGGAGCGGACTACGTGGCGGGAGCTGGCGGAGCGGGCGTTCGCCTACCAGGAGTGGCTGTACCGCCCGGAGGAGGGCAACTGGTTCGACGCCCGCATCGGCAGCGAAGAGGACTTCTTCACCAGCTGGTGCCACGGCAGCGCCGGCATCGGGCTGGCGGCGCTCGACCTGCACCGCCGCACCGGCCAGGAGCGGTGGCTGGAGATGGCGACCCGCGCCGCCCGCGCGAGCGCCGCCGAAGGCTTCGGCTGGAGCCACACGCTGTGCCACGGAGACATGGGCATGTGGGAGATCCTCGACGCCATCGGGCGGGCCGAACCGTCCTGGAGCGGCCCGGACCGCGACGAGATCGACGCCGAGCTCCTGACCGGCCTGGAGCAGCGCGGCCCGGTCGGCGGCCTGGCCCGCGAGGCCTTTTCCCCGAGCCTGATGTCCGGCTTGGCCGGGGTGGTGCACGGGTTGCTCCGCATGCATCCCGAGCAGTGCCTGCCCTCCCCGCTGCTGCTGGACTAGGAAGTCCCCGTGGCGGCACCGGGGAAGACGATCGAACTCGGGTGGTGTGCCGGTGTGCCGCGGGTGGTTCTGGTCGAACCCGCGCGCGCCACCGCCCCGTTCACAGGCGCGGCGTCGCGGCCGGCAACTCCCGCGTGTACGCGTGCGACGGCGCGGCCAGCACCTCCCGGACCGGCCGTTCTTCGACGATCGCGCCGCCCTGCAGCAATGCTCGGCTCACCTGTATCGAGAAATGTTGCCGTTGACCGAAGTTGCGATCGACCTTGACTGATGGGTCAGTCGGGCTCAACCCGCAGAGCCGTTCCCGCCCCGGTTCAGGACTGGTTGCGCACCAGCGAACCGTCCGGCGCCACCGGGAACCATTCGTCGTCGACGCCGGCGCCGTTGGCTTCGCCCGGCACCGCGTCGCCCACGTAGTAGTAGAGCGGCCAGCCGTTGTAGGTCACCTGCGGTGTCGCGTCGCTCGCCGGTGATTCACCGAGCAGCGCGGTCTTCGCGCCGTCGCCGGCCACTGCGCCCTTTCCGGCGAGCGCCGGCCAGACCGCGACGCAGCCGGCGTCGCAGGCGGCCGCCTTTTCCTTGTCGCGCGTGAATCCGTAGAGCACGCGCCCTGCCTGGTCGGTGAGCACCGGACCGAGGTCCGTGTGCCCCACCTTCACCGTGGTCGCCGGCGCGCCCGCGGGCTCACCCGGCCCGCCGCCGCACGCGGCCAGGCTCAGCACCAGCAAGGGCACGACAAGCAGAACTTTCCGAATACGCATGATCAGCTCACCCCGTTTTGTCTCCACCGTTTCCCACCAAGGACACGGCGGCGGGGGCGAGCCGGTTCACCGCAGATTGGATTTCTTCAAGTTTGGCTGAACCGCCGCGCGAGCCGGCCCGTGTCTGGTGCATCGGGGTGCGCCGAACCGCTGCGCCCCCGGCCACCGGGCGGGGTGCCCGGTCAGTGGGAACCAGAAATCCGACCATGGAGGGGAAATCCATGTCCGTTGTCCGATCCATTGTGGACTCCAGACGACTCGTCACGGCCGCCGTGCTCGGCGTCGCCGGCGCTCTTTCCGCCGGCGTCGCCACGCCCGTGCTGGCCGCCGACGGCCCGGCGGTGACCGTTTCCATCACGCAGAAGGGCGGCTACACCGCCGCGCTCTGCGCCGCCGACGTCCTCACCGGCACGTGCCAGGACGGCGCGAAAGCCGGGCAGACCAAGAAGTTCACGGTGCACCCGAAGCCGGGCAGCCCGGTCGAGGTCCGGGTCGTCGTCGAGGGCGGCGGCTCCGATATCAAGACCGTCCCGCCGACCGGGAACGCGCTGGCGTTCGAAACCGGTGGCAGCGCGGCGAAACCGACCATCACGCAGGTCGGCGCGCCCGGTGGCGGACACGGGTCCATGCCGGGCATGGACCACGGTGCCCCGGCGAGCGGGACGCCGTCGGACCCGGCGCCGACGACTCCCGCCAAGGGCCCGGCGACGTTCCTCACCGCCGAGCTCACCGGCGCCCAGGAAGTGCCGACGCCCGGCGGCCCGGCCGTCGGCGACCCGGACGGCCGCGCGAGCGCGCTGGTCGAGGTGAAGGGCGACCGCGTCACGTTCGCCTTCTCCTGGCAGGGGATTTCGGCACCGACGCTGGGGCACGTCCACGAAGGCGCCGCGGGCGCCAACGGCCCGGTGCGGATCGGGCTGTTCGGCACGCC
Source organism: Amycolatopsis sp. NPDC005003 (assembly GCF_053600695.1). Lineage (NCBI taxonomy): Bacteria > Bacillati > Actinomycetota > Actinomycetes > Pseudonocardiales > Pseudonocardiaceae > Amycolatopsis > Amycolatopsis sp. NPDC005003. The sequence continues at coordinate 191,267 of NZ_JBSGAI010000009.1, forward strand.
GATGCCGGACACCGTGACCGCGGCGGCCGGCCAGGTCACCGTGACCGACGCGGCGCTCGCGCAGCGGCTGCGGACGAATCCGGCCGGGTTCTACGTCAACCTGCACACCGCGGAGTTCCCCGGCGGCGCGGTGCGCGGCCAGCTGAAGGTGACGAAGAAGCACCTGAACGTGCTGTCGATCGTCCACGGCGGCAAGCTGCGTTCGCTGGACACCGGCGGCCAGGAGGTCCCGGTGGCGGGCGGCCCCAAGGTGGGTGACCCGGACGGCGTGGCGGCCGGCTTCGTCGACGCGCACGGCAGCACGGTCGACTACTCGTTCGCGTGGCTGAACATCGCCGCGCCGACGCTGGGGCACATCCACCAGGGCCGCGCCGGCAGCAACGGCGACGTCAAGGTGCCTCTGTTCGGCTCACCCGTCCCGGCGAACGTCTTCGCGGTCTCCGGCACGGTGGCGAAGGTCGACCCGGCACTGGTCCAGCAGCTCCGCCGGGACCCGCGCGGGTTCTACACGAACCTGCACACCGCGGAGTTCCCCGGCGGCGCCGTGCGCGGCCAGCTGATCGGGTGACCCATGCCTGGGGCGCCGCGGGGAACGGGTGAGGCGCGGCACCCCGGAATCGGGCCGCGACGACCAGGGGGTCGTCGCGGCCCGATGTGTTTCGGCCGGCTCCGCTCGGCCACCTCGGCGCCGGGCGACGACCGCGGTCCAGCACCGGCATTCGATCCATCCCCCCGACGGCCCGATCGCTGGCCGGTTTGCAAGGTACTTTCACGCCTTGATGGCGCCTCGTCTGTACTAGGGGTAAACGAACCAGGCTTCCACCAGCGGGTTTGCTTGAGTACCGCCGCTCAGGTGACTACTAGTGTTACTATCTACATGAGTGTGAACGGATCTTGGTACGGAAGGCGCGAGGTGGCATGGCCGGCAAACGGGACTACGGGCAGTTTTGCGGGCTGGCGGCAGGCTTGAACGTCGTGGGGGAGCGGTGGACGCTCCTCATCGTCCGCGAGCTGCTCATCGGGCCGGTCCGCTTCAGCGAGATGATCGACAACCTCCCCGGCATCGGGCCCAACCTCCTCGCCGACCGGCTGCGTGGGCTCACCGAGCACGGCGTGATCGAGCAGTTGCCGGTGCCGGGTGACGGGCGTGGCAAGCTGTACCGGCTGACCGAGCTCGGCCAGGAGCTGCGCGTCCCGCTGCTGTCCCTGGCGAAGTGGGGGATGCAGTTCCTCGGCGAGGGCGACCGCGACGGCTCGGTGCGGGCGGAATGGGGCTTTGTCGCGGTCCAGGCCATGGTGATCCCGGAGCGCATCCCCGATGTGGATGAGTCCTACGAATTCCGTGTCGGCGACCGGGCGTTCACGGTCGAGGTGAGCGGCGGCGCGGTCGGCTACCACATGGGAGCCGGGATCGATCCCGCGCTCGTGATCACCAGCGATCCGGAGACTTTCGTGCGCATCGGGGCCCGGATGATCAGCCCGTTCGACGCGCTCGCCGCGGGCGAGATCAAAATCGAGGGCGCCACTGAAGCCGTGCAGCGCTGCACCAAGATGCTCGGCCTCAGCTGACTCCGTTTTCCGAAGCATTTTGCTGGTGCCGCCAAGAATTTCGCGCCGCACGGCGAGGTGGCAGCATAAGGCCGGGGCGGAGTACGGGCAATCCTCTGAAAGAGTTAAGTTTTAGATAGTGACTTGCCTCAGGTGTCCTGACCTGCGAACTCTTGACAAGTGGGACGCCGCGCTCTTGACGGGTGAGATGCGGCGATGGTAGAAAGACACGATCCAGGTGTCTGAAGTGTCTAGATCTGACTCCTATTTAATGTAGCGACCGGGCTGCGCGGGGGACCTGTCATGAGGCTGGGCGAATCGAAGGGGATATCGCGATCCGTCCGACCCGCAATCGGCTCGCTTCCGCTGGGACTCGCCGACTTCTCGAAACGCGGTTTCCGACTGGACCGACCTGACGCCCGACAGTTCTTGGAGCGGCACGCGCGGAGTTTTCTGCACGGATTCAATATTGTCGCGGGGCAGGTCGACCCGCACTCCGTGCTGGCGACGGTCGCCGACGAAGAACGAGGCTTCGCCTACGAAGGCGCGGCCATGCGGGCCGGGCTCGTCGACCTCTTCACGGCCGGCCGCCGCCGGGCCCTCGCGACGCTGCTCGCCGGACCGGGGCAGCGCTACGTGCACCTCATCCACGTGGGACACGGCTGGGGCCTGGTCCCCACCCGGGTCCCCGCGCCGGTCCTCGTGCCCCCGACCCCGTTGCTGCGCTGGCTGGCGCTCGATGGCGCCGGGTTCGCCGAGACCTTCTTCGGTGGACACCGCGCGTTGCGGGCTCGGTGCCGGCGTTTCCCGACACCGCGCTGGGAAGCGAGGGTAGCGGGCTGCGGGCGCGCGCTGTGGTTCCTGGAGGCCGGGAACGTGCCTACCATCGGGCAGGTGATCGAGTCCGTCACGCCGGCGGCGCGGGCTCATCTGTGGGCAGGGGTGGGGTTGGCGGCCTGCTACGCCGGTCGTTCCGAAGGCGTGTCGGCCGTCGAGGAGCTGGTCCTCGCAGCCCGCCCGGCCGGCGCGTACCTGTTGCAAGGAGCGCTTTTCGCGATCGCGGCGCGGGTGCGCGCCGGGATCGTGCCCGTACACACCGAACTCGCCTGCCGGGACCTTTTCGCGGTCGGCTGCGAAGAGGCTTCGAGCTGGACCGATCGAGCCGCCGACGGCTTGGGCGAATCGATGGAGCCGGCCGCCTTCCTGGAATGGAAGGCCCGCCTTCGGGCGAAGGCCGCCCAGTACCTCTGATCCGCCCAGTACCTCTGATCCGCGCAGCACCGCCGTTCGCCGCGTCTGAACAACCCGTGCCGGGCCCGAGCGCCCGCCGGGGAAATCGTCGTCCCGTGAATCGCGATCGTGGGGGAGCATCATGTCCTTTTCCTGGCGTGCCGTCGTGTTGCCGGTGGTCGCCTTGCTGCTGGTGGCCGGCACCGGACTGCTGACCGTCCGGCCGGCGCCGGGCGCGGAGGGGGCGCGCGAGCTCGCCGCCCGCTTCGCGTTCGAGAAGATCCCGCTCAACACGCGGCCACCGGCCGCCCGCGTCCAGCGCGACGTGGCGCCGGACCTCGTCCCCATCCGGGCGTGGATCTCCGCGGTCGGGGCCGCGGTCGCCCTCGCCGACCTGCGGCGGACCGGCAGGCCCGGTGACGCCTGTCTCGTCGATCCACGCGACGACTCGGTGACTGTGCTCCCCGTGCCGGGCACCGCCGACCCGTACCCGAGGTTCCAGCTGCGGCCCGACGGCCTGCCCTACGACGGAACCATGGCACCGATGGGCTGCGTGCCCGTCGACCTGAACGAGGACGGCGGGCTCGACTTCCTGGTCTACTACTGGGGCCGTTCTCCCGTCCTTTTCCTGAACCAACGGACATCGGCCGCCCCGTCGGCCGCGGGCTTCCGTGCGACGGAACTGGTTTCCCCCATGCAGGTGTGGAACTCCGGCACGGCGAACGTCGGCGACATCGACGGGGACGGGCACCTGGACGTGCTGGTGGGCAACTACTTCCCGGACGGCGCCCGTGTCCTCGACGTCACGGCGGCCGGCGACGGGCGCATGCAGATGCAGGACTCGATGGGCAAGGCCCGCAACGCCGGGACCAACCGGCTGCTGCTCACGCGGCCGACCGGCCGCCCGGTCGAGGCCCCCGTGGTGACCGACGCGAGCACCGCTTTCCCCGCCGACTCCGCGAACTCCTGGACGCTCGCCTTCGGATTGCAGAAGCTGGCCGGCGCCGGCGTGCCGGACCTGTACGTGGCCAACGACTTCGGCCCGGACCAGCTGCTCCTCAACACCTCGAGCCCGGGGCGCGTCCGGTTCACCGAGGTCGAAGGCACCCGTGACCTGCTCACCCCGCGGTCGGAGGTGCTCGGGCACGACTCGTTCAAGGGCATGGGCATCACCTTCACCTATCCGGACGGCACCGGGTTGCCGATGATGGTCGTCAGCAACATCACGACGCCGTTCGCCCTGCAGGAAAGCAACTTCGCGTTCGTGCCGACCGGGAACGCCGCCGATCTGACGGCCGGGCGGCTGCCCTACGACGAGCGCAGCGAGGACCTCGGTCTGGCCCGCAGCGGCTGGGCGTGGGATGTGAAGGCGGGAGACTTCGACAACTCCGGCACCGATGAGATCATGCAGGCCACCGGGTTCCTCAAGGGCGACACCGACCGGTGGGCCCTGCTGCAGGAGCTCGCCCTCGGCAACGACCAGCTGGTGCGCCACCCCGAAGCCTGGCCGCACTTCCAGGTGGGGGACGACCTGTCAGGCCATCAGCCGAATCCGTTCTACGTCCGCGGTGGTGCCGGCCGCTACGCCGACCTGAGCGGACCGGTCGGGATCGCGGATCCGTGGAACACCCGAGGGCTGGCGTTCGGTGACGTGGACGGCGACGGCCGGCTGGACGCACTGGTCGCCAACCAGTGGGAAGACTCGGTACTGCTGCACAACGTCTCCCCGCGTAGCGGGCAGGGTGCCGACCTGGAGCTCGTGCAACCCGGGGCGGCCGGTGGGCTGCGGGCGGCGATCGGTGCGACCGTCGAGGTGGGCGGACCCCGGCCGCAGAAGGCCCAGCTGTACCCGGCCAACGGCCACGCGGGAGTGTCGGCGGCGACCATCCACCTGGGACTTGCGGGTGGTACGCCTCAGCCCGTCACGATCACCTGGCGGGAAGGGACGCGAGTGCTGAGCGCCCAGACGCAGCTGACGCCCGGGCACCACACGGTGACCCTCGGGCCGGACGGAACGGTGGTGACCCGATGACGAACACTGCGAAGCCCCCGGCGTTCGACGCGCTCCGGGAGCGCCAACCACGCCCCGTCGCCGGGACCCCGGCGGCCGCGGTGGCGAAACCACCCGTGGACAAGCGGGTGAAGGCGCTGATGCGGTTCGCGATGTCGCTGACCGCGTTCAACATCGCCGGTCACCTGATCCTCGGGTTCGAGCAGTCCCCGATCACCCCGCTGCTCGCACTGGTGACCAGCTACGCCGCGGCGCTGCTGTTCGAGGCCATCGACAGCTGGGCGCACGGCCGCCGCCCCCAGTACGCCGGCGGGGTGCGCAACCTGATGATCTTCCTGCTGCCGCCGCACATCACCGCGCTCGCCTGCGCGATGCTCCTCTACGGCAACGCCTCGGTCTGGCCCTACCTGTTCGCGATCGTGGTTTCGCACGCGACGAAGTACCTCGTGCGCGTTCGCCTCGGCGGCCGGCTCAAGCACGTGCTGAACCCCTCGAACGCCGGGATCGTCGTCACGCTGCTGCTGTTCCCGTGGGTCGGCATCGCCCCGCCCTACCACTTCACCAACAACGTCACCGGTGCCTTCGACTGGCTCATCCCGCTGTTCATCCTGGCGGCCGGGACCATGCTGAACATCGGGCTCACCGGCAAGATGCCGCTGATCGTCGGCTGGCTGGGCGGGTTCCTGGCACAGGCCGTGCTGCGCTGGCTGCTGCTGGACCACGCGCTGGCCGGTGCGCTGCTCCCGATGACCGGGCTGGCGTTCGTGATCTACACCAACTACATGATCACCGACCCGTCGACGACGCCGGTCAAGCCCCGCAACCAGGTCGTCTTCGGCGCGACCACCGCGCTGGTCTACGGCCTGCTCGTGGTGTGCGGTGTGGTGTTCGGCCTCTTCTTCGCGCTGGTGATCACGTGCGTGCTGCGCGCGGTCGTGCTGGTCGTCGTCGAACGACGGAAGCACCGGGACGCGGTGCCCGCGCAGAAGGAGCTCGCCGCCGCCGGGGCATCGAGATGACGGGCGAGCGGATCGCGATCGTCGGGCTGGCCTGCCGGTACCCGGACGCCGTGTCCCCGGACCAGCTGTGGCACAACGTGCTGGGCCGGCGACGGGCCTTCCGGCGCCTCCCGGACACCCGGCTGTCGGACGCCTACCGCGGCGACCGCGCCGACGCCGAACTGAGTTACCTGACCCACGCCGGGGTGCTGCGGGACTGGGAGTTCGACCGGGGACGCTTCGGCATCCCAGGGCCGCTCTTCCGGGCCGCCGACCTCACCCACTGGCTCGCGCTGGAGACCGCGGCCGACGCGCTGGCCGACTCCGGCCACCCGGACGCCGAGGGGCTGAACCGCGACACCGTCGGCGTGATCCTCGGCAATTCCCTCGGCGGCGAGTTCACCCGCGCGGCCACGCTGAGGTTCCGCTGGCCGTTCATCGCCGCCGCGGCCACGACGGCGCTGCGCGACACCGGTGCGGAATCCGAGCTCGCCGGCGAAGTGCTGATCCGGCTGGAAGAGCTGGTGAAGCAGCCGTTTCCGGTGCCGGGGGACGAAACCCTGATCGGCGCGCTGGCCAACACCATCGCCGGCCGGATCTGCAACCATTTCGACCTGCACGGGACAGGCTACACCGTCGACGGGGCGTGCTCGTCGAGCCTGCTGGCGGTGATGAGCGGCTGCCGCGCGCTCGTCGACGGCGAGTGCGACTACGTGCTGGCCGGAGGGGTCGACATGTCACTCGACCCCCTGGAACTGGTCGGGTTCTCCCGCCTGGGCGCGCTCGCCCGCGAAGAGATGCGGGTCTACGACACCGACCCCACCGGGTTCCTGCCGGGGGAGGGGTGCGGCGTCGTCGCGCTGATGCGGGCGGAGGACGCCGACCGCGCCGGGATCCGCAGCTACGCGCACATCGTCGGCTGGGCGTCCGCTTCGGACGGTGCCGGCTCGCTGAGCCGCCCGGAGCGGCGCGGCCAGGAGCTCGCCATGCGGCGTGCCTACCGGAAAGCCGGCTTCGCGCCCGGCGCGGTGCAACTGGTCGAGGGCCACGGGACCGGAACCGAGGTCGGCGACCGCACGGAGCTGGACGCCCTGACGGCCGTCCGCGCCGGCGCGCCGGCGGCCGCACTCGGCTCGATCAAGGCCAACATCGGGCACACCAAGGCGGCGGCCGGGGTGGCCGGGCTGATCAAGGCGGCGCTGGCCACCGCGCACCGCGTCCTGCCGCCGACCACCGGGTGCGTCCGCCCGCACGAGCTGTTGCGCGGCTCCGCCCCCGCGCTGCGCGTGCTGGCCGAACCGGAAGCCTGGACGTCGGACGTGCCGAGGGCCGCGGTGTCCTCGATGGGGTTCGGCGGGATCAACACCCACGTCGTGCTGGAAGGGGAGCCGGTCGCCGTGCCGCCGGTGCTGCCCGCCCAGGTCCGGCGGCTCTCGGCCCGCCCGGGGCCGGCGGAGATCGTGGTGTTCGGCGCGGTCAGCCCGGCGGCTCTCGCCGACCGCCTGCGCGGGCTCGCCGGCACCGCCGCCCGGCTCAGTTCCGCCGAGCTGGGCGATGTCGCGGCCACGGCGTGGCGCGAAGGCACCGGTGGCGAACCGTTCCGGGTGGCCCTGGTGGCGGTCCGCCCGGAGGACCTCGCGGCCGCAGCGGCGGCCGCCGCGGCCGCAACGGAGGATTGGGACGGCCGGCTGCTGCTCGACGAACGAGCGGGCTTCACGCTCGCTTCCGGCCGCCCGGCGCGGGTCGGGCTGCTGTTTCCCGGGCAGGCGGCCCCGGTCCGGCACACGTTGCCGGCGTGGACGGCCCGGTTGGCCACCGCCGCCGGGCTCGCGGCCGCCCCGGCCACGCTCGACGAGCACCGTGGTCGTGGCCCGTCCGGGGAGCCCAGGGCCGGATCGGGCACTGCGCCACCCGAGAACGGCGGCCGCTCCACCGGGGCCGAGACGGACACCGCGGTGGCGCAGCCCGCCGTCGTCCGTCAGTCGCTGGCCGGGCTCGCCTGGCTCGACGCGCTGGGCACCGTGGCCGTGGCGGCGTGCGGGCACAGCCTCGGCGAGCTCACCGCCCTGCACTGGGCCGGCGCCTGGTCCGCGGCCGAAGTCCTGGACCTGGCGCGGACCCGCGGGCGGCTGATGGCCGAACACGGCCTGCCGGGCACCGCCATGGCGAGCATCGGCTGCAGCGCCGAGGACCTCGGGCCGCTCCCGTCCGGTGCGGTGATCGCGGGGTACAACGCGCCGGCCCGGGTGGTGGTCGCCGGGGCCAGGGGTGCGGTCGGCACCGTCGTCGCCGACGCCGGCGCGGCCGGGATCGACGCCACCTGGCTGCCCGTCTCCCACGGCTTCCACAGCCCGGCCATGCGCCCGGTCGAAGGCCCGTGGCGGGCCGCCCTGTCCGAGGTGCCCACCACCGAGCCGCGGCGGTGGGTGGTCTCCACGGTCACCGGAAAGGAACTGGCCTCCACCGTGGATGGGCTCGTCGACCTCCTCGTCGACCAGCTCACCCTGCCGGTCCTCTTCGCGGCCGCGAGCACGGCGCTGGCCGCCGACTGCGATCTGCTCGTCGAGGTCGGGCCGGGCACCACCCTGGCCGGTCTGGTGCGCGCCAACGAGATCGACGTCCCCGTGACGAGCCTCGACTGCGGTGGTGATCCACGCCGGCACGCCTTCGCGACCGCGGCGCTCGCTGCCGCCGGGGCCGCCGATCTCGACCCGTGGTTCGCCGGCGGGGTGTTCCGCAGGCTCCCGCTGGACGCGGTCCCCACGTTCGTGACCGGGCCGTGCGAGAACCGTGCCGGCTGGGCCACGGCGCCGGGCCGACCGCCGGAACGTCCACCGGCGCGGGCGGCCGCGGCACCGGTCGCCGCGGCGGGATCCGGCGCGCCGCTCGAGGTGCTGACCACCCACCTGGTGAACACCCTGGAGCTGCCGGAAAGCGCGATCACCCCGGACAGCTCCCTGCTCGCCGACCTGCACTTGAACTCGCTGCAGGTCGTCCAGCTGGTCAGCACCGTCGCCACGACGCTCGGCCGCAAGCCACCCGCGTCCCCGATGTCACTCGTCGAGGCCACGGTCGGGGACGCCGCGGCCGCGCTGTCCGGGCTGCCCGCCGTCACCGGTGAGCCCGACGACGACCGGGTGCCCGGTGTCCGCGACTGGGTGCGTCCCTTCGAGACGGTGTGGATCCCGTTCGAACCGGCCGGGAACGGCCCGGAGCCGGACGTCGTCAGCACCCTCCCGGACGACGCCGGGGCGGCCGAGATCGCCGCGCTGTGCCGCCGGTTCGCCGCCGATCCGCCGGACCGGCTGCTATTGGTCCACAATGGACATCCAGCGGCCGCCGGACTGGGGCGCAGCCTCGTCGTCGAACTGCCGGCGACGACGGTCGTCGTGGCCGACGTCGCCGGACCGCTGCCGGTCGCCGCGGCCGCGCTGTCGGACGGTGGCCGATACCTCGAACTGAAGTACGGGCGCCAGGGCACGTGGTCCCGCGCCGAGCTGCGCGTCCGGCGCCCACCCGACCGCCGGAAGCCCGCGGCGTCGCTGCGCGCCGGAGACGTCTGCCTGGTGACCGGCGGGATCCTCGGGATCTCGGCCTTCCTCGCGGCGGAGCTGGCCGGGCCGGCCGGCGCCACCCTGGTGCTCACCGGCCGCACCCCCGCGGACGATCCCGCGGTGACCGCGGCCCTGGCCCGGCTGCGGGAGCGGGTCCCGGCGCACTACATCGCCTGCGACGTCACGGACGCGGGCGCGGTCGCCTGCCTGCTCACAGCCGCGCGCGGGCACGGCGAGCTGCGCGCCCTCGTCCACGGCGCCGCCGTCAACGAGCCCCGCCGCCTCGCCGATGTCACCGCCGCGACACTGGCGGAAACCCTGCGGCCCAAGGTGACCGGCCTCCGCACGCTCCTCGACCAGGCCGGCGACGGCCTGCGCCTCGTTCTGGGGTTCGGGTCGATCATCGGCCGCGCCGGCCTGGCCGGGCAGGCCGAATACTGCGTCGCGAACGACTGGCTCCGCGTCGACCTCGAACGATGGGCGGCGCAGCACCCGAGCGTCCGCTGCCACGTACTGGAGTGGTCGGTGTGGGCCGAGCTGGGGATGGGGGTGCGGATGGACGTACTGGACACCCTGCGCCGCACCGGCGTCGCCGCGATCGCGCCCGAACGGGGCGCGCAGGCCCTGACCGAGCTGCTCGCCGACGAAGACGCTCCGGTGAGCGTGCTGCTCACCGCTCGGTTCCCCGGCTCGCCGACGTTGCCCGCCGGCCCGGAGCCGGCCACCCCGCTCCGGTTCGCCGAACGGTCCCTGGTGCACGTGCCCGGTGTCGAGGTCGTCCGGGAAGCGGATCTCTCGCTCGGCGCCGACCCGTACCTCGCCGAGCACCGGATCGACGGCACGCCGGTGCTGCCCGCGGTCCTCGCGCTCGAGGCGCTCGCGCAGACCGCCGCGCCGTTGCGCGGCCGTTCACTGCCCGTGGCACTGGCCGACGTCGAGCTGCGGGTGCCGGTCACCGCCGACCGCAGCACGGGCGCGACCATCCGCACGGCCGCCCTCGCCGTGCCGGAGGGAGTGGCGGTCGTGCTGCGCGAGCGCGGTGACCGGTTCGCCACGGACCGCGTCACGGCCGTCGTGGAGCCGTCGGCACCGCGTCCGGACCCGGCCACGGCGGACCGCGGGGTGCCCGCGGAACCGGACCACGCCTGGTACGACTCCGGGTTGTTCTTCCACGACGGACGGTTCCGCCGGCTCGCCGGGTACGACCGGTTGTCGGCGTTCCGGGTCCGGGCCGCCCTGGTGCCGGCCCCGGACGTCTCCTGGTTCTCCGAATATCACGGCCAGGCCACAGTGCTGGGCGACCCGGGAGCCCACGACGCGACGCTGCACGTGCTGCTGGCGTGCGTTCCGCACCGGAAGGCACTGCCGGTCGGCGCGAGGCGGTTCACCGTCTGGGCGAGGCCGGACGGCCCGCTGGTCGTCGACGCGCGCGAAATCTCCCACGGTGACGGCGAATACGTCTTCGACGCCGACCTGCTCGACCAAGCGGGGAACGTCGTCGCCCGCTGGGAGCGGCTGCGCCTGCACGACGTCGGGGCGCGGCACTGGCCGGAAGGCCTGCCACCGAGCCTGGTCGGCCCGTGGCTGTCCCGGATCGCGATCGAGTGCGGCATCGACCGGCCCGCCGAACTGAGCAGCGCGCTCGTGGGGGCGGACCTGGAGATCACCGCGGCCGAGCCCGGGCCGACGCGGATTTCGGTGACCCCCGCGACGGCGGCCGGCCAGGCGCCGCGGGTCGAGCGCGCGGACGGGCACACCGTCCTCACCGCCGTCACCTCGGTACGCGGCGCCGGCCCGGTCACCATCAGCTTCGCGACGAGGAGCCGGGGATGACCCGCACCTACCGCTACCGGCACGTGGTGACACTTGACGAGACCAACGTCGTCGGGAACGTCTACTTCGCGCACTACCTGCACTGGCAGGGCCACTGCCGGGAACGGTTCCTCGCCGAGCACGCGCCGAACGTCCTGAAGGCCGTCCAGGAGGGCGAGCTGGCGATGGCGACCGTGTCGTGCGCGATGGACTACTACGCGGAGTGCTTCGCGCTCGACGAGATCGAAGTCGTGATGACGCTGCGGACGACGTCGGGCAACCGGATCGCGATGGATTTCGAGTTCCTGCGGGCCGGGGTGCTCGCGGCGCGGGGGAGCCAGTCGGTGGCGTGCCTGGCCAGGACCACGGCCGGGACCGAGCCGGTCGACATTCCGGCGGAACTGTCGTGGGCCCTTCGGGCATACAGCTGACGCCCGCGGCCGGTTTCGGCCGCGGGCGCCGCTCACCCGGTGCCGTCGGGGCGTGCCCGTCCCCGGGTCAGCCGCGGGTGCGACCGGCGTAGTCGTTGCCCGCGTACCAGTCGCCGCGGCCTGCGGGAAGCAGATCCAGGAGGTTCCACACCGGGGACAGCGGGTCGATGCCGCCTTCGGTGTCGTCGAGGAAGTTGGCCGGCAGGCTGTAGAAGTGCCGGACCCGGTCGTCCTCCGCGGTGAACACGCTGACCATCGGTCGCTGGCCGCCGCCGCGGTGCTCGCCGTTCATGTCCTCCGTGAACGTCGTCCCGTACGAGGAGAGCACCCGGAGCCCGTCCCAGCCGCGGCTGAGCGCCCAGCCGCGGACCTTCGGCAGCGGAGCCTTCGCCACCACCGCGAACGCCGCGTGCCGGGCGATGTGGTGCGCGACGCCGTGGAAGCCGTCCACCCACATCGAGCACATGGGGCAGGCCTCTTCCGCTTCCGGCTCGAACATCAGGTGGTAGACGATGAGCGTCTGCCGCTCGCCGAAGAGGTCGCGCAGCCGGGTCTCCCGCAGCGGGCCCTTCAGGCCGAGGTCGAGCGGGCCTTCGGCGAGCCGGTAGTCCGGCAGCAGCAGGCCGGGCGGCAGCCGGCGGCGTGCTGCCGCCACCTCTTCGATCCGGTCGTGCAGGAGCCGTTCGGCCTTGGCGAGCTCGATGCGGGCCGCGACGTACTCGGCGTCCGCGCCGACCGGCCACATCGGCTCCATTTCGCCGTTCTCGGTCGTGTCCATCGCCCGTCCGGGTCCCTTCGTCAGCGCAGGTCGGCGTCGGCCACCGCGAACAATAGCCCGTGCGGCCGCGCCGGGCCGGTGTCGCCGTGCGGCCAGGACTGCCGGTCGAAGGCGACGCACGAACGGTGGTTGACCTCGTCCCGGAACGACGGGTCCGGGCGCAGCCGCCCGTCGGGACCGAAGGAGGTCATGCAGATCCGGTGGTCGCCGTCCACCCCGGTCAGGGCGGCGAAGTAGTTCGACGTCGCGAGCCGGCCGATCTGCGCCGACTCGTGGTAACGGCCGTCGGCGCCGAGCCGGAAGTTGTCCATCGCGGCCCAGTGCGGACCGCCGGAGGTGACGTCGCGGATCGGCACGGCGTTGGTGAGCCGGGGGCAGTCCCGCTCCGCACCGCCCGCGGCGACCTCGGCGAGCGTGTCCACCACGCACTTCGGCGCCGGGCCCGACCGCAGCAGCGACTGGATGTCCAGTGCGAAGAGCATGCCGGTCTCGCGCTCACCCGGCGACTTCACGCCGCCGGTCAGCACGACGTGGAACAGGTAGCGGTCGTCGGGGGAGACGGCCAGCCAGCCGCCGCCGTCGCCGTCGGAGGTCGGGGTGTCCCGCGGGAACAGCGAGCGGAACGCGGCCTCGTCGTCGAAGACCTCCTGCCACTTCGGGTCCTTCGCGGTGATGTCCGGGGTGTAGAACACCGCACCGCCGCCGGAGGTCGAGGCGAACGCGCCGCGGTGCCCGGGCAGGTTGGTGACCGCCGGTTCCATCACCGCGCGGGGCTCGGCCGTGCTGAGGTCGGCGTCGTGGCGCGGGCCGACCGGCAGGTGCGAAACCGCGACCAGCCTCGGCCTGTTGCGGTCGGCGATGTCGAAGAACCGCACCGTGTCGCGCGCCAGGTTGGGGTCCAGCGGCGGGGTCGTCGGGGACAGCCCGATCAGGTTGCGGATCTCCGCGAAGTCGGTGGTGACGAGCCGGTCGAGGTCCTCGCGTGCCTGGATCCCGTGCGGGTTGGCGCAGCTGGGCTGCGGCAGCGCCGGCACGTTCGGGCAGCGCACCGGGTCCTCGCCCCGCGCGGTGGCGGCGGGCATCTCGCTGAGCACGCGCCCATCCGGTCCGATGTGGATGATCTCGCCGGGGGAGCCGGCGAACCCGTTGCCCGTGCGGACCTGGCCGTCGGAGTAGCGGCACTCGCCGGTGACGTCGGGGCCGCCCATGTTGGTTCCGTATGCCGTGCCGTCCTTCAGCACGGCGAAGGCGTCGGGCGCGGAGCCGCACGGGGTGTCGGTGGGCCGGACGACTCCGGTGAGGCCGAGCTGGGGCAGCCGGGTCGCGTCGAACACGTAAGTCGTGTCCGAGACCAGGCCGCCGGCGTAGATCTTCTGCCCCTTGTGCCACACGTACTGCATGTGGTGCGGCTCGTTGCCGGTCTGGCCGTCGATGGTGACGGTGTTGACGACCCGCCCGTAGCCGGGCGTGCCGGCGGTGGCGTCGACGACAGCGAGGAAGTCCGGCGCGTTCTCGGTCGCCGCGCCCGCCCAGACGAGCAGGTACTCGTGCCGGAAGCGGTGGTACGGCGCGGAAAACGTCTCCGCGGTCAGGTGGTTGGTGATGCCGTAGGCGGTCCCGTCCGCATCGACGAACCGGGAGCCGACGCTCACGGCCGGCGCGGCGGCCGCGGTCCCGGCGGAACCGGCGAGCACCCCGCTCGCGACGACGACGAGTGCGGTCCAGGCCGCCGTCGCCCGGATGGCCATTGATCGCGATCGGACCTGCATCGCTTCTCCTCGCGCGTGCGGTGGGGAACGGTGCCCGGAGTGGTGGTCGTCGGTCCGGGGACAAGCAACCAAAAATTACTTAGGTAATATATATCCACATTCACGGTTTGAAAACCCTGTCAGGGCGCCGCCAGAGGACCGCTGACCGCGGTCACCGCCCCGCCGGGCAGCCAGCCGCCCGAGGAGCCGTGCCGGTGGGCGGCCGTGCCCGCCGCGGTGAAGTCCACGTTGATCCTCGAGACGGCGTAGATCCGGACCGGCGGTGCCGGACCCCGGTGTTCGGCGCCGGACCACGCGGCGAGGCCGGACGACGACGGCGTTTCCCCGGCGTAGTCCGCGCCGAGAGCGGAGAGGTACCCGAGGGCGTCCGGGCCGGCCGGGGAGAAGTCGAGCGGCAGCAGCTGCCCGGCGGGAATTTCGAGCAGCGGCGGCGTCATGAGCCATGGTGCGAGGTAGCTGCCCCGGCCGGGCAGCCGTCCGGCGGCGACGTCACGCAGGACGGCTTCGGCGCGGCCCCAGCCGGCGACGACCACGAGCGGCCCGAGCGGCCGGTCCGGCGCGGCGACGGTGAGACCCAGCCGGGCGGCGGTGGCCCGGACCACGGCTTCGGCCGCGGCCGAGCGCGGCGAGCCGTCGGCGACGAGCGTGAAGGCGTGGTCGCCGCGACCGGCCAGGAATCCCAGCGCGGCCCGCAACGCCGCGGCGTCGGGGGCGCGAAGGCGATCGGCCGGACAGACGGGATCGCCGGGCGTACCGGCGAGCACAGTGCCCAGCCACGCGCCGGCGCACTCAGCCGCGTCGGGCCCCCGCAGGTCCGGCGCGAACGTCGGCGCACCGGTGGTGACCGGCACCGACGTCCACTGCCCGTTCCGTTCCGCCCACAGCGTTCCGTGCCCGGCCGGCAGCCGCACCTCCGCCCAGTCACCGGTCGTCCCGGGCCGCGGCGAAGGGGTGACGAGGGCGTCCGGCCTGGTGCCGATGCGCGTGCCGCCGGCGGTCGCGTGGACGAGTGCGCGGCCGTCCCGTCCCGGGATGACGAGCACCCTGGCGTCCCCGGCGGCGACCGGCAGGCCCGGCCGCTGGGGGAACGCCGCGCCGGGCACCGCCACGGTGGCCGCGGCGGCGATCAGCGCGACCGCGAGGCTCGCGCCGATCACCCCCGCCAGGACCCGGTACCGGCGCCTGCGGGGCAGGCAGACGGTGAGCCAGCCCAGCGCGGTGAGCCCGGCGAGCAGGCCGGAGCGCAGGTACTCCGCCTGGCGCGGCGGATCCCACGTCGCGAGGTAGGCGCCGGTCACCAGGGGTACGGCGGCGAAGGCGGCTGCCGCGAGCGGCCAGCCGGCGAACCGGGCGACGACGGCGAGCGCGGCGGGCCGGGCGCCCAGGACGAACACGGGCACGACCAAGGTGACCGCCGCGGCCACGGTGGCCGGTGCGGGGCCGGGGCCGGGGAGCAGGACCAGCCCGGTGGCCGCCGCGCTCACCGCGCCGGCCACCGCCAGCCGCTCGCGGCGGCTCGCCGGGGCCAGGAACGGTTGCAGCAGCGGGTAACCCGCGCCGGCGAGGGTCCCGGTGACCAGCAGGCAGCCGAGCAGCGCCCCCCAGGCACCGGGTGCCGCCGCACCACCGTGGCCGTGGTCGGGAGCCGGTGTCACCCGTGCTCCTGGACGAGACCGGCCGGTGCCGCGAGCGCCGGCGTCGCCAGCCACCACGGGTTGCGCCGGGCCCAGGAGATCGTCCGGGCCAGGCCTTCTCGCAGCGGTGTCCGGCAGTGCCAGCCCAGCAGCCCGCCGGCCTTGCGGGTGTCCGGCACCCGCCGGAGGCGGTCCGGCCGCCGATCGCCGAACCCGGTGTCCGTCTCGACCGGCTCGGGTGGCTCGGCGAGGCCGGTCAGCTCGCACACGGTGCGGATGAGTTCGCCGATCACCGTCTCCCGGCTGCTGCCGATGTTGAAGCACTGGCCGTCCGCCGCACGGCTCGTGCCGGCCAGCACGGTTCCCTCCACCGCGTCGTCGACGAAGGTGAAGCTCCGGCTCTGCGCGCCGCCGTCGTAGACGAGCGGGGCGAGCCCGCGCAGCGCGCGGTGCACCGTCTGGCTCACCACGTGCGCCGGCCGCTGCCGCGGTCCGTACACGTTGAAGTAGCGGACGATGACCACCGGCAGGGCACTGCCGCGCGCGAACGCGAACGCCATGTGCTCGGCGAGCGCCTTGCTGGAGGAGTAGGACCAACGATCGAGCGCGGTGCTGCCGAGCACCCGGTCGGCGTCCTCGCCCCAAGGCGCTTCGGGGTTCTTTCCGTACACCTCGCTGCTGCTGGCGAGGACGACCTTGGCGCCCGCGGCATCGGCGGCGCGCAGGACGTTCTTCGTGCCCGAGACGTTCACCTCGATCACCTCGAGCGGGTCGGCCAGGTAGCGGTCCACGCCGACGCGCGCGCTCAGGTGGTAGACGACGTCGACCCCGCGGGTGATCGGGCCGGCCAGGGCGGCCGCGTCGAGGACGTCCCCGCGGACGTGGCGGACCGGGTGGTCCGGGCGGAAGTCCGGCGGGGGCCCGGAGGGATCGAAGACCGTGACGTCGCCGCCGTCGCGGACGAGCCGTTCGACCAGGTGGCTCCCGATGAAACCGTGGCCGCCCGTGACGACGATCCTGGCCATCGGCTAACTCTTCGCGTCGAGCACGGGTGACCTCCTCGGCTGCCCTCAGCCTAGCATTGTAGGTATTTATTTATGAAGCATTCGCGGTAACATCCCGACGGAGACCGGCCTTTCCGGCAGCTGGAGGACTTCGATGCGCGTCCTGTTCACCATCATCCCGGCGCGGGGACACCTCTACCCGATCGTCCCGCTGGCCCGGGCCCTGGAGGTCGCGGGCCACCAGGTCCGCGTCGCCAGTCACCGGGGCGTGGCCGGGTTCTGGGACATGCGCGAAATGATCACCGCCGAGGCGCTGACCGCGGTCCCGCTCGGCGAGGACCTCGACGTCGCGGCGACCGAAGGACGGGTACCGGACGACCGGCTGAACGCGGCGATCGACGAGCTGTCCGCGGCCGGGGCGGACCCGGTGCTGCTGAACACCGCGCGCGACTTCCTGCAGTCCGCCCTGTGGGCCTACTATCCCGGCACGCCACCGGGTTCGGGGCGGCCGGCGGTCGACGACCTCGTCGAGGTGTGCCGGTCGTGGCGACCGGACCTCGTGGTCTGGGACCCCCTGTTCCTCGCCGCCCCGGTCGCCGCCCGCGACTGCGGTGCCGCGCACGCCCGGTTCCTGTCCACTCGCGACTACGTGGGCTGGCTGCGCGCCGCGCTGCGGGCCGTGGACCGGCCGGCGGACGACCCGGTCGCCGCGCGCATGATGCCGACGCTGCGGCGGTTCGGGCAGGACTTCGGCGAGGACCTGCTCGTCGGGCAGTGGACGATCGACCCGATGGTGCCGGAACTGCGCCTGCCCGCGGCCACCCGGACCGTCGCCGTCCGGCAGACCCCGTACGGCGGGGCCGCCGCGGTGCCGGACTGGCTGATCGAGCCCCGGCGGCGGCGCCGGGTCTGCGTTTCGATGGGTGTCACGCCGCGCGAAGACCTGATCGGCCGGGCGGTGCCATTGGCGGAGCTCTTCGAAGCCGTGGCCGACGTCGACGCCGAAATCGTCACCACGATGAGCGCCGAGCAGCTCGGCACGGTGGGTGCCGTGCCCGGCAACGTCCGCCCGATCGGTTACCTGCCGCTGGACCTGCTGCTGCCCACCTGCGACGCGATCGTGCACCACGGTGGCGCACACACGGTCGCGGCCGCGACCGCCCACGAAGTGCCGCAGCTGGTCGACCCGCAGGAGGGACTGGACTACGCGGCGATGGGCCAGTACGTGGCCGCCGCGGGCGCGGGCCTGGTGCTGGAGCCGGCCGGCGGCGGGGACATCGTGCGCAAGCAGCTGTGCCGGGTGCTCGACGAACCCGGTTTCCGGGCCGGCGCGGCGGAACTGCGGGCCCGGACCTTGCTGCTGCCGGGCCCGGCGGACATCGTGCCGCTACTCGCCGAGCTGACCGCGGGGCACCGCCGGTGACGGTGCCCCGCACCCGGTCAGCGCTTGCCCCGGGACAGGTACTTCACCATCGCGGCGGGGGCGAACAGCACGATCAGCGCGCCGCAGGCGACCGCCGCCCAGCCCAGTTGGCCGCTCGTGAGCGTGCCGTTCATCAGGCCGCGGGTGGCTGTGCCCGCCGCGCTGATCGGGTTGACTTCGACGATCGCGCGCAGCCAGCCCGGCATGGTGTCCGGTGAGACGAACAGGTTGCTGGCGAACATCAGCGGGAACTGGATCGCCGTGCTGAGCTGCTGCAGGGACGACGGCGTCTTCACCGTCATCCCCAGCAGGATCCACGCCCACGCCAGGCTGAACGCGAACACCTGCAGCACCAGCAGGGCGAGCAGGACGCCGACGAACCCGCCGCCCGGGCGAAAGCCGATCAGCAGCCCGAAGGCGACCACGACGGCCGAGCTCAGCAGGTACCGCACCGCGTCTCCGAAGAGCGCGCCCACCAGTGCCGACGGCTGCCAGATCGGCAGGGTGCGGAACCTGTCGAAGATGCCCTTGCCGATCTCGGTGTTGAGCGAGATCCCGACCTGCGGCGTCATCATCACGACCGTCATCACGACGACCCCGGGCAGCACGTACTGGAGGTACTCGCGGGTCGAGCCGGCGATCGCGCCCCCGAAGAGGTACGTGAACAACAGCGTGAACATGATCGGGAACAGGGCCAGGATCACGAGGTCCTGCGGTGCGTGACCGATCCGGAGCAGGGCGCGCTTGCCGAACGTCACCGACGCCGACAGGGCGCCGGGCCGGCGCGGCCGCTTCGCGGAGAACAAGGCCCGGCCGAGGGTTTCGTCGTTGGTGGCGATGTCGGAGTGGGTCTCGGAGACGGTCATGCCACGTCCTCCTCGGCGCCGGCGTCGCCGGCGGTCGTGTGTCCGGTCAGGGCCAGGAACACCTCGTCGAGACTGGGCGGGCCGAACGTGAAGTCCGTGACCGCGATGTCGCGCCGGGACAGCTCCGCCAGCGCGTCGGTGACGCGGCCGGGCGCGGAGGTGCGTCCGCTGAGGGTTCGGGTGCCGTTGTCGGCCGCGTCGACCGAGGTGCCGTCGACGTGCTCGCCGAGGACCTGCCGCGCTTCGGTGACCCGGCCCGCGTCGGCCACGGTGAGCCGGATGGTGGCCGTGCCGGTGGCGGCCTTGAGCTCCGCCGGCGTGCCCTCGGCGATCACCTTGCCGGAGTCGATCACGGCGACCCGGTCGCTGAGCCGGTCGGCCTCGTCGAGGTACTGGGTGGTGAGCAGGACCGTGGTGCCGCCGTCGACCAAGGTGCGGATGATCCGCCAGACCTGGTGCCTGCTCTGCGGGTCCAGCCCGGTCGTCGGTTCGTCGAGGAACAGCAGGTCCGGGGTGAGCACGAGGCTCGCGGCGACGTCGATCCGGCGCTGCATGCCGCCGGAGTACGTCCCGACGAGCCGTCCCGCCGCCTCCGTCAGGTCGAAGGCCGCCAGCAGCTCTTCGGCCCTCGTCTTGGCGGCGTGGCCGCGGAACCCGAGCAGCCGTGCCACCACGATGAGGTTCTCCAGCCCGGTCAGCTGGTCGTCGACCGCCGCGAACTGGCCGGTCAGGCTGACCCGGTCGCGTACCGCGGCGGACTCGCGAACGACGTCGTGGCCGAACACCTTCGCTGTGCCGGCGTCGGGGTGGAGCAGGGTGGCGAGGATCCGGGTGGTGGTCGTCTTGCCCGCCCCGTTGGGCCCCAGCACGCCGTACACGGTGCCGGGGGCCACGGCGAGGTCGATGCCGTCGACCGCGGTGACCTTCCCGAAACGCTTGACCAGACCGGACGCCTCGACGGCGAGGGAGTGCTCGGCCACTGCTGTCCTCCTGTGGTGAGGGGCGGGACCCGTGCTGCTTCCCGGCGATCAGTGCCGGTTTCCCGACGTGTACATACTAGGATGGTAATATAACTCACCGGGTATCGAGTCGGTCAATACCGGGAGGTGTGCGTGGGTACGGCCTTCGGGGTCCTGGCAGATCCCACGCGGCGGCGGATCCTCGCCCTCCTCCTCGACCGGCCCCGGTCGGTCGGCGAGCTCGTCGGGCTGTTGTCGCTCAGCCAGCCGGCGATCTCGAAGCACCTGCGGGTGCTGCGGGAGGCCGGCTTCGTCACGGTGCGGCAGGACGGTCAGCGCCGGTTCTACCGGCTGTGCCCGGAACCGCTGCGCCGGATCGACGAATGGCTCAGCGACTACCGGCGGTTCTGGACGGACCGGCTAGCCGCCATGGAACGGCACCTCGATGGGGCCGAGCCGGTCGAGCAGCAGCTCGAACAGCAGGCAATCGACGTAGTGCCCGCCGATTTCGACTAGCTCCGGCAGGTGCGCCACCTGCCGGAAGCCGAACTGCTTGGCGAGCGCGATGCTGGCCTCGTTGGTCGCCCAGACCCGGTTGACGAGCGCGTGCAGCCCGCGCCCGCGCGCTTCGTCGATCATGTGGCGCCGAAGCGCCGTGCCGACGCCGCGGTGCCGCTGCTCCCGGCGGACGTAGGTCGAGAAGGTGGCCGTCCGGTGGAAGCACGGTTTCGGGTCGTACGGTGCCAGCAGCACCCAGCCGGCCACCGTCCCGTCGAGGTCCGCCACCCAGACGCCGTGCCGGTGCCGGTGCCGCTCCAGCCACCTCGCCCGGTCCGCCGGGGCCACGTCACTGAGGTCGCAGGTCGCCGTCCCGTCCCGCACGGCCTGGTTGTAGATTTCGGTGATCGCGGCGACGTCACCGGTCCCCGCGGCCCGGATCCGGCCGGTGAACCGGGCGGTCACCGGAAGGCCGTGACGACGTCCGTGCCGACCCGCCGCCCGGGCAGCCGGCGCACGGTCGCGTCGACGAACCCCGCCTGGGCGAGTGCCCGCAGCTGGTCGACGGTCGAGTAGGCCGGCCCGGCGGTGGTCTCCAGCTCCATGGCCAGGCGCACGAGCGCCGACCCCGGCTCGTCGTCGTCGGGTTCGTGCAGCGGCGCGACCAGCACGACGAGCCCGCCGGGGCTGAGGGCGCGGTGGATCTTGCGCAGCAGCGCGGCCGCGGCGTCGGGGGCCCAGCTGTGCAGCACGCTGGCCACCAGCGCACCGTCGTACCCGCTCGGCAGTTCGTCGACCAGGAAGTCCCCGGTGGCCACCGTGATCCGGCCGGCCAGCCCGGCCTCGGCGATCCGGGCCCCGGCGAGGTCGCCCACCCAGGGCATCTCGTAGACGGTCGCGTGCAGGTGCGGGTGGTCGGTACAGAGGGCGATCGTGTAGGGGGCGCTGCCCCCGGCGACGTCGAGCAGCCGCCGCACCCCACCGAAGTCCACGACCCGGCCGAGCGCGTGTCCGGCTTCCTCCGAGACCGGGCGGACGGCGGGCCAGAAAGTGCGCACGAGGGCGGCGGTGGGGTCGTCCCACGCGGCCGCGGCGCCGGCCGCGGGCGGGCGGGCCCGGCACTCGTCGCTCCGCAGCAGTTCCGTGAGCCGGTGCCACGGCAGGTGGGCCGGCCGGCTGAGCAGCGAACCGAAGTTCCCGAAGTAGCAGGACGGGCCGGGCAGCAGGAAGCCGGAGGCCACCGGGCTGTCCCGGTAACGGCTGTCGTCGTCGCGGAGGAGCAGGCCGAGCTCGACGCAGGCGTCGAGGAACAACCGCCCGCGCAGCGGTGACATCCCGGTCTTCTCCAGCACCTGTGAGGTCGTGCGCGGCACGGAGAGCGTGGTGAACAGGTCGAGCTCGATCGCCGCCGCGAGCACGTTGGCCGCGAAGAACCCCGAAGCGATCGAAACCAGCGGTGTCACGTCCGGCGCCGCGCCCCGGTCCTCGGTGGTCATGGTCCAGGTCCCCTTTTCCCCTCGGTGCCCCGGGTCAGCCGGAAACCGCCCCGGCCGCCGCGTTGGCCAGCACGACTTCGGCCGGCATGCCCATGTAGTGGACGATCACTTCGTGGTTGGTCGAGTTGACCGCGTTCTCCGCGTCCACCCGGTAGTAGAGGTCGACCGTGACCGGGGACGGGCGCAGGTCCGGTTCGTGGCCGGCCCGCAGGTCGTCGAAGATCGCCGGGACGTCGAAGACCCACGGCACGCGCGGGCGCACGTAGTACGACTCGTCGCGCACGGTCGTGATCTCCAGCGGCTCCTGCCCCGCCGGGTCCTCCTCGTCGCCCTGAGCGCAGATGGGCTGGGTGAACAGGTCGTACCGGAACATCTCGTCCAGCACCGGGGTGACCGCGGCCGGCAGCCCCGGCCGGACGGATTCGGCCCACCACCGCCGGAGCAGCCCCTTGGCCGCCGGATTCGTGTAGAAGAAGCGGACGCCGTCGCCGAAGTGGTCCGCGCCGAACACCGCGTTGGCGGTGATGGCCTGCAGCGGTTCCGCGCCGGGGTCGTCGACCGCGTCGAACCAGGCGTCCAGGCTGCGCAGCACCGCGGACTGCGGCATCCCGGCGAGCACGCGCAGGCCCGCCCAGATGTGCCGGAACACGGCCATCTCGGCGACCACCCTGGCCCAGAACAGGAAGCGGTGCATCCGCCGGTTCTCCGCGATGGTGACGGTGTTGTTGGACAGCACGTACTGGAAGTCGTCGGTGTCGCCCCGGACCGAGATGATGCCGAAGTCCTCCTTCCGTTCGGTGTAGGCGGTGTTCGGCAGCATCAGCATGGGGTAGACCGCGATCCGCGACACCTTGGCCGCCAGCCGGTCGTAACCGTCCATGAAGGACTGCGGGGTTTCGCCGGGCGCGCCCCAGATGAGTTCCGCGTAGCAGTCGATGCCCTGCTCGCTCAGCCAGGCGAAGAGGTCCTCCCACTCGTTGACCTTCATGTTGCGCCGGTTCATCAGGTCCAGCGTGTCCTCGTCGAGGGTCTGCAACGAGAGCGTGAACGAGCTCTGCATGCCGGCGTTCTTCATCTTGGTGACGATCTCGTAGAACACCTTCGACTTGTTCTTCGCCCACGATGTCTCGAGCGCGCGCGGGAACCCGTAGCGGTCGCGCAGGTCGATCATGTCGTCGACGAACTCCACGTCGCTGCGGAGCATGCCGAAGTTGGCGTCGCAGAGGACGATCGTGTGCACCCGGTGCTTGGCGAACAGCTCGAGCTCGGCGCGCAGCCGCTCCCGCGAGAACGCGCGCACGCGCTGGCCGGTCGCGCCGCCCCAGAAGCAGAACGCGCACTTGTACGGGCAGCCCCGGTTCGTCTCCATCAGGGCGACGTCGTAACGGAACCGGCCGTCGGCACCGGTCAGCTCCATGGCCCCGCTGAGGAACGGCGAGGAGATCTCGTCGAGGTCCTGGATCCGTTCCCGCGCGGGGTTCCGCACCGTCCGGCCCGCGGCGTCCCGGTAGGAGAGTCCGGTGATCTCCCCGAGTTCACCGGGGCGTGCGCCGTCGAGGTAGGCGCGGAGGATGTCGCGGAAGACGAACTCGCCTTCGCCGTCGACGACGACGTCGACCTCCGGCCACATCCGGAAGACCCGCTCGGCCTGGTGGGCGACGTGGGTGCCGCCGAAGACCACCCAGCCGTCCGGCTTCAGCTGCTTGAACGTCTCCGCCAGCAGGCCGAACGTGCGGTGGTTCCAGCCCAGCACGGAGAACGCGAGCACGTCCGGCAGCTCGCCGCCGAACAGCTCGTGGGCCATGGTCGACGCGGTGGCGCCGCCCTTGAAGTTCAGGATCCGGATGTCGGCCCGTGGCCGGATGCGGTCGTCGGCGAGCGCGGTCGCCTTGAGGTACCCCGACGCGAGTGGCATCGACTCCAGCGGCGTCTCCCAGATTCCCTGCTGCACGAGGAAGACGCGGGCCTTCGCGGTGTTCGTCATGACGGCTCCTGGGCTCGGCCGGCGGTGAGCACCCGGGAGTCGGCGAGCACCTGCCGGTAGCGTTCGACGCAGTCCCCGACGTGCGGGCGCATCGAGGGCGGGAAGTCGGCGACGGCGGGGGTCTCCTCGTCCGGCGGTTCGAACCCGGTGCTCGCGAGCACCCGGCGGTACCAGGACCGCTGGCGGTCGCCGAGCTGACCGAGGGGGAGCCCGGTGGCACTCGGCCAGCCGAGCATGGCGGGGGTGAACTCCAGGCCGAGCCGGGCGCACAGCGCGGGCAGCAGCTCGGCCGGCCGGGCCCGCAGCCGGGTGAACTCCACGATGACGCACGAGACACCCACCCGGTCGGCGAGGGCGAGCTGGCTCGTCAGGTCGGCCCAGCCGGACTCGGCGGCCGGGAACTCGGCGGGTTCGCCGGAGCGGGCCCGTTGCCGCATCCGCGACCGGATCGCCAGCCGCGGGTCCCGGACGGTGACCACGACCGGGAGCGTGGCCGCGGTGAGCAGCTCGGCCGCCAGCGACCCGGCTTGGAAGGTCATCTCCTTGACCACGACCCCGCTTCCGGCGTTCCCGAGTCCGGTCGCGCCGTCGACGGCCCGGCCGACGGACTCCCGGTCCCCGCCGCCGTGGTAGATCCGGTCGTAGGGCTCGTGGACGTACCAGCCGAACACCGGGTGCCGCCAGAACGCCCGGGCCGTCGCGGTCGAGCCGCAGCGCGGCGGGGAGAGGATCACCAGCACCGGTTCGCGGCCGCGCACGGCCAGCCGGCCGGAGAGCCAGCCCGCCCGGGGCGCGAGCGCCGTCACGGCAGGTCCTTCGTGAAGGAGTACCAGCGCCAGACTCCGAGGCCGAACTGGCGCTTGACGGCGAACCCGCGCCGCCGCGCGTGGGCCAGCAGTGCGGCGGGCTCGGCGGGATAGCTCGGCGGGCGGCGCAGGGCGAACCGGAGGTTCACGATCTCCTGGTCGGCGGTACCGGTCACCGAGCGGACGTAACCGACGCAGAACGTGCCGCCGGGCCGCAGCACCCGGGCGACGGTGTCCCACAGCGGCCCGGGGTCGCGCAGGAAGTGGTAGGCGCCCATCATCACGGCGCCGTCGAAGAAGCCGTCCCGCAGGAAGTCCTGCGGCCGTTCGAGATCACCGCGCACGACCTGGACGCGGTCGTCGTCCGCGGTGCGGTCCAGCGCGCTCCGCACGTAGTCGGCGGTCAGTTCGATGCCGAACACCGTCGCGTCCGCGCCGGGGAGCCGCTCGGCCAGCTCGGCGAGGCCGTGGCCCGGCCCGCAGGCCAGGTCGAGCAGCCGGGTGCCCGCGTCGAGGAGCTCGCGGACGCCCTGAAGCCGGCAGTAGCGGTAGAACGGGATGACGAACATCTCGTCCAGCTTCGGCTGGTGTCCGGCGGTGAAGTCGACGGCGATCGGGTTGCCGGTGACCTTGAGCGCGGCGAGAATACCCGCGTAGCTCTGGCCGTGCTCGAGCTCTTCCACCGACCGCTTGCCGGTGGCGAGCCGGATCAGGTCCGGGTCGAGCTCACGCGGGGCCGGGGGGTCCTCGACCGCGGCGTACCGCGGCGGCGGACCAGGTGTCCGGCGGACGGCGCCGTGCCGGGCGAGCGCGTCGAGCAGGCAGCCGGCGGCGGCCAGCTTCTCGGGCACGACACCCATGCGGTCGCCGAACTCGGCCGGCGTCGCGGGGGTGCGCAGCAGGTCGAGCACGCCGTGGTCGAGGCAGTCGCGGTAGACGATTTCGTAGCAGGCCCGGCGGTACTCGAGGTAAGCCGCCTCCATCCGGGCGGGTGGTACGTCGGTCAGTTCGCCGGGATCGGTCAGCTGGTGGGCCGTCATGCGGCACCCTCCGGTTTCGACAGGGCCGCGACGGTCGCGGGACGGGCGTGGGCGGCGAGGATCTCGATCAGGCGGGCCACGGTGTGCGTACCGCGCCGGAAGAGCGACAGCTTCATGGATTCGTTGGGGCCGTGGTGGTTCTCGTCCGCGGGGGCGAAGGGCAGCATGATCGCCGGGAGCCCCAGGACGGTGGTGAAGACGTGGTCGGGTGTCGTCCCGGCGAGGCTCGGCACCCGCGCGGGGGGCCGGCCGAAGCCCTCGGCGACAGCTTCTTCGACGAGGTCGGCGTAGGGGTGGTCGATCGGGGTGCGCGACGGCGGTTGACCGAAGAGCAGGTCGACGGCGATGCCGCTGAAACCGTTGGCGGCGAAGGCGACAAGGGCGGCGTACGCCTCCTCCGGGTCCTGCGCCCAGACCAGGCGGAGATCGCCCGTCGCCGTGGCGGACTCCGGGATGAGCCCGGGGGCGCCGGACCCGCCGACGGTGATTCCCGAAACGGTGAGGCTCGGCTTCCGCAGCAGGCGATCGTGGAACCGCTCACCGAAGCGGAACGGCAGCGGGTCCACGCCCGTGTTCGCGCGGAACTCGCCGAGGTCCAGATCCAGCGCGTCGAGGGCCGCGCGTTCGGCGGCGCCCGCAGCCGGGATCCGGTCTTCGAAGCCGGGGATGCGCAGATCGCCGTTGGGCGCCACCAGTGCGGCGAAGAACCGGCTCAGCTCCAGCACCGGGTTCGGCACGACACCGCCGAAGTTGCCCGAGTGCAGCGGCCGGTCCGCGCCCGTGCTGGTGAACCGCAGGGCGATGCCGCCCCGGGCGCCGAAGAGAAGCGCGGGCCGGTCGCCGGGCAGCATCGGCCCGTCGGAGTACACGCAGAGGTCGGCCGCCAGCTCGTCGCGGTGCGCTCGGACGAAGTCCGGCAGGTGCCTGCTGCCGTTCTCCTCCTCGCCCTCCAGCAGGACCTTCACCTGGATGGGCAGGCCTCCGCCTTCTTCGTGCCACCAGCGCAGCGCGTTGAGGTGCGCGAGGAACTGGCCCTTGTTGTCGCCGGTGCCACGGCCGTACATCCGGTCGCCGGTCACCACCGGCTCGAACGGGCCGGTCCGCCAGCCCGGCTGGCCCTCGACCGGGAACACGTCGTAGTGGCCGTAGGTGAGCAGGGTGAACGGGGCGTCCCGCGGGCCCCCGCGGGCCAGCACGACCGGGTGACCGGCGGTGTCGTGGACCTGGGTCTCCAGGCCGGCCTGCGTGCACTTTTCCGCGGACCTGGCGGCCATCCGCCGCAGCGCGGGACCGCCTTCGGCCGCGACGGCCGGGATCCGGACGAACTCGGCGAGCTCGTCGACCATCCCGGCCAGTTCGCGGTCGAGGTAGGCGGCGATCCGCGGCCCGGCCGTCGTCATGATCAGCGGTCGCCCGGCCAGATGCCGGGGCAGGTCGCCGACGCCGGACGCCGGAGGGTGAGCAGGAAGTCGTCGATTGCCGCCCGGGCGCAGGGGCTTTCCCGGTAGGCGAGCGTGCCGGGGCCGAGGTACACGAGGTGGCTCGACCCGGGGATCTGCGCGGCGACCGAATCCGCCCACTGGGCCGGCTGCCCCGGCGCCTGGAACGCGTTGACGACCAGGACCGGCAGCGGCTTCGTGATGGCCAGGCGGTGCTGCGGGTTCCCGGTGCCGAACGGCCAGCCGAGGCAGCCGAGGACGTTGAGCCACTGGTTGAGGTTGACGCGCGTGTTCGGCGCGATCGCGCTCTGCGCCGCGACGATCCGGGTGAGCTCGGCGTAGTCGGCGACGGGCAGCTTCCAGTCCTGGCAGAAGCTGCCGTAGGAGAGGCCGCGCCGGAACCCCGCGGGAGCCACCGCACCCTGCAGGCTCATGGCGTGCACCGTGCGGTAGTACTCGGCGAGGTCGTGGAAGTAGACGTCGGGGTAGTCGGCCGAGCCACCGATGCGGGCCGACAGGTCGGCCGGGGTGATCGTGCCCAGCAGTCCCTGCTCGGCCTTGGTGCGCAGGTCGCCGTACAGCGCGCGGACGTCGGTGCCGTGCAGTGCGCAGTCCGGGGCCCGGCCGCACCAGTCCGCGAAGCCGTCGAAGCTCGCTTCCACCGACCACGCTTTCGTGGTCAGGTAGTCCATGGCGGTGGTGACGCTGTGGTCCAGATTCCCGTCGAGCACCAGCGCGCGGACGCGGCCGGGGAACTGCTCGGCGTACATCTGGCCGACGATCTCGTTCTCCCACGTGTGCATGAGGCTGATCTGCCGCTCGCCGAGCGCGTCCCGGATGGCGTCGACGTCGCGGGCTTCGTCGGCGCTGTTGTCGTGGAGGAAGGCGGGGCCGACGACCTTCGCGCACGCCAGGTACCAGTCCCGCATCCCCGAGACCACCCGGTCGAACTGGGCTTGGTCACTGGGGAACAGAGGGGTGTCGGGGTAGGCGACCCGGCAGATCTTGGCGGGTCTCGCCGAGTACGTGATGATGTCGAAGCGGTCCAGCAGGGCGGCCGAGGTGTTCGTCAGCGCCTGGGTGCCCGCCAGGACCAGCACGCCGATCCGGTCGGCGGGCGAAGCCGCGCGGTGGCGGGTCAGGTCGAGGGTGACCGCCGGGCCGCCGGGTGCCTGCCAGTCGACCGGCACGGAGAGCTCGGCGCAGTCCTGGGTGGCGGCCGGGGTGCAGGGTGCCCAGCTGAGCCGCGCGGGCGGCTGCGCGGCGGCCGAGGCCAGGCCCGCCGCGCACACGACCACGGCGCACGAGACCGCGATCAGGCTGCGGATACGCATGTCGTCTCCTCCTGGCTCATGGCCAGATCGCCGGGCAGGTGGTCCGCGCGGGTGCGGTTCGCGTGAGGAGGAAGTCCTCGGCGGCTTGCCGCACACATGGACTGCTCAGGTAGGCGCTGCTGCCCGGGCCCTCGTAGGACAGGGTCTTGGCACCGGGGAGCTGACGGGCGAGCGACGGCCCCCAGTCCGCCGGCTGGAGTGGGTTGAAGGCGCCGGCGACCACCAGGACCGGAACCGGCTTGGTGAGCGACAGCCGGTGCGGCGGGTTGGTGACCGGTCCCGGCCAGCCGACGCAGCCGAGCACGGTGCCCCACAGCAGCCCGCTCATCCGCAGCAGCGGCGCGGAGCGGGCCAGGGCGTCTCGGAGCCGGAGCAGGTCCGCATAGGACGAAAGACCGAAGTTCCAGTCCTCGCAGGCCGCCGGGGACGGTCCGGTGAACGGCGCGGCCGGCCGGGCCGTCCGGGGCGCGACCGGTCCCGCCGCGCGAGCGCTGCCGCCGGCCGCGGTGGCGGCCCGCGCCTCGGGCACCACGGGACGGCTCTGCAGGTCGCGGTTGTGGATGTCCCGCAGGTGCCAGCCGAAGTCCAGCCAGCCGTAGCGGGGGAAGAGCAGGAAGTACTCCGTCGCACTGGCGAGGCTCGGCAGGTCGATCGGATAGCCGCGGAGGTCGAAGAAGGCGTCCTGTTCCGTCTTCGCCCGGAGGTCGTCGTAGAACGCCCTGAGGTCGTGGCCGTACATCGGGCAGACCGGGGTACGGGCGCACCAGTCCGCGAAGGCGCCGTAGGCGCGTTCGGCCGCGCCCGCGAACGCGCTCAGGTAGCCGGCGGCGGTGCCGACGCTGTGGTCGGCGTTGCCGTCGAGCACCATCGCTCGCACGCGAGCCGGGAACCGCTCGGCGTAGAGTTCGCCGACGATGTCGCCGCCGGTGGTGCTGAGAAAACTGATCTGCGGTTCCCGCAGAGCGCCCCGGATGGTGTCGACGTCGTCCGCTTCGCTGGCGCTGTCGAGGCGGCGCCACAGGGCGCCGTAGGCCTCGGCGCAGCGGGTGAACGCGGCCCGGTTTTCGGTGCGCAGCTGGGCGAAGTCCGCTTCGTTCCGCGGAAAGTAGGTGACATCGGTGGGCTTCGCGCAGCCGGGGGCCGGCCGCGGCGCCGCGTCGAGACTGCGTTCGGTGTAGCCGACGACGTCGAACCGCGCCCGCAGTGCCGGGGACACCAGCTGGACAGGCTGGCCGGGCGGCGAGATCAGCACGCCGAGCCGGGTGCCGGGGCCGGTGGCGCGGGCCCGGGTGAGTTGCAGGGTGGTGCTGCCCTCCCGGGGGCGGGCGTGGTCGACCGGCACCCGCAGCGCCGCACAGTCCACTGTGGAGTCGGCGGCGCAGGCGGACCACCGGATTCCGGCCTGGTCGAAGGGTTCGGCACCGGCCGGGACGGGGGACGCGGTGAGCACGAGTGAAAAGGCGGTGACGGAGGAGATCAAGCCCTGCTTCACCGGAACCCCCGATCGTCGGATCACTATATTTACATTAAGTATGTTGTCCGTCAACGTGCGCTGCGAACAGACCTCAGGACAGGTGCCGGACGAGCCTGGCCGCGGTCTCGGCGGGGGAGGGCAGGGCGGCGATCTCGGCGCGGACCTCCGCCGCGGCGGCGCGCGGCCCGTCGTCGGTGAGCAGGGCGGCGATCATGGCGGCGTCGACCTCGTCGGCGGTGGTCACCCGCCCGATGCCGCGCTCGCGCACGGCCAGCCCGGTGACGTGCTGGAACTGGTCGCGCGGATCCGGGGCGAGCAGCTGGGCGGTGCCCGCGTCGACGGCTGTCAGCGTGCTGCCACCCCCGCCGTGGTGGATCACCGCGGCGCAGGTGCCGAGCAGGGGCCGCAGGGGTGCCCACCCGATCGAGCGGACGTTCGGTGGCAGCGGGAGCAACGGTCCGACGTCGATGTCGCCCAGCGCCAGCACGAACTCGGCGTCGACCTCGGCGGCCTCGGCGACCAGGCGTTTCAGCGTGCCGACCCCGAAGGTCTGCAGTTCGATCGAGCCCATTGTGACGGCGATCCGCGGCCGCTCGGGCGGGTGCAGCAGGTCAGGGGAGAGCAGCCCGCCGCCGTCGAAGGGCACCCAGCGCATGAACCAGCCCTCCGGCGGGCCGGCCAGCATGCTCGGCGGGAAGAACTCGATGGTCAGGGCCGGGGCCGGCAGGTCGATGCCGTAGCGGTCGACGAGGTCGGTGAGGTGGGCCGCGACCGCGGTGTGCAGGCCGTGGGTCCGGAAGCCGCCGAGGTTGCGCTGGACGGCCGGGATCCCGCGGTACGCGGCGGCGAACAGCCCGCTGGTGGCACCCTGGTCGTAGACGACCAGGTCCGGCCGCCACCGTTCCGCCGTGCGCAAGGTGCCCTCGATCAGGGGCCGGTTGACCCCGGCCAGCGCGACCGCCCACGGCACCAGGTCCACCGCGGGTTTGCTGGCCACGGTCCGCGCGAAGTCGGGGTGCTCGCGCGCGGTCCGTTCGAAAATCGCCACCGAGTCGTAGTCCGGGGCGACGTCCACGACGTCCAGGCCGGTGGCGGCGGCGCGGTCGACGTGTTCGGCGATGGCGACCAGCACCTCGTGGCCGGCCGTCCGCAGCGACCAGGCCAGCTGGACCAGCGGGAAGAAGTGGCCGAGCCCGGGAACCGAGCAGAACAGCACGCGCATGAGCGTCCTTTCCGAGGGATGGCCGGCCTCACCAGCCGGACCGGATGGCGTCGACCACATGGGCCCGGTCGTCTTCGGACAGCCACCAGCCGACGGGCAGGTGGACGATGCGGTCCTGCACCGAGTCCAGCCCGGGCAGCCGGCCGGCCGAGCCGGGCACGCAGCTGTGCAGGTCGTTGCGCCGGACCATGACCGTGGTCATCACGCCGGCATCGGCGAGCTTGCGCATGAAGTCCGCGCGCCGGTCGACCTTGAGCGGGTACATCCAGAAGGCGGGCTCGCGGTCGTCGGCTCGCTCGGTCTGCTCGAGCCCCGGCACGTCAGCCAGCTCCTTGTCGAAGAACCGGGCGTTGTCCCGGTGCTTGAGCAGCATCTTCTCGGCCGGTGCGAGGTTCGCCAGCCCGATGCCGGCGGCGATCTCGGTCATCTGGAACCGGTAGCCCCACTCGGTGACGTCGTAGCTGCCGGCGACCCGGTCGGCGCTGCGGTCGATGCCGAACCACCGGAGCCGCCGCGCGCGCCGGTGGGCCGCGGCGTCGGGGAACGCGACGAGGCCGCCGCCCGCCCCGCAGGTGAGGTGCTTGATCGCCTGGAAGCTGAAGACCGCGATGTTCCCGTGGGTGCCCAGCGGTGTGCCGTGGTAGGTGGCACCCCAGGCGTGTGCGCAGTCCTCGATGACGACCGGCCGCGTCCCGTGTTCGGCTTCGGCGCGGTCCAGCACCGCCGCGAGCCGGTCGAGGTCCACCGGGTAGCCCGTCCAGTGCACGACGACGACGGCCCGGGTGGCCGGGGTGATCTTCCGGCCGAGGTCGTCGAGGTCGACGTTCAGGGTCGCCGGGTCCACATCCACCCACCGGATCCGCAGGCCGGCGGCGCGGATCGCCCAGTTGGTGGCCTCGAACGTCAGCGGGGTGCTCAGCACTTCGCCCGGACTGCCCGCGGCCAGCCGGACCGCGAGGGTCAACCCCGAAGTCGCGCTGTTCACGGCCACCAGGTGCG
Organism: Amycolatopsis sp. NPDC005003; assembly: GCF_053600695.1. Taxonomy (NCBI): domain Bacteria; kingdom Bacillati; phylum Actinomycetota; class Actinomycetes; order Pseudonocardiales; family Pseudonocardiaceae; genus Amycolatopsis; species Amycolatopsis sp. NPDC005003. The sequence goes on from NZ_JBSGAI010000009.1 coordinate 223,576, forward strand.
GGTTCCCGATCCGGGTGCGCAGCGCGGCTTCGAACTGCTCGACCTTGCGTCCGTGTTCCAGCTGGCCGCTGGCGAGCACGGCGGCCACCTCGTCGAGCGCCGTCGGAGCCATCGCGACCTTGAACAGAGGGATCATCGCCGGCTCCCCACGGCCCTGAGCGAAGGAGATGAGAATATCTTTTTACAGCAAACCTGGAGGCAGCTCAATGGAGTGCGCGCATATGTCCTGTAAGAGTCGGCTCGCGCCTTCGTGGCCTTGTAGGGTAGATTGAATTAGATGTAGTCTTTGCGGGTTCGGAGATCACCGCGGGTCGCTGATCGAGGGGGACCGATGCTCCTGTCGAGCGCGACGTCGACGAGGCTGTTCACCACGCCCGGCGCGGACGCCTCGATCGGGTTCTCGAAGTCGGCGGCGGTGCGCGAAGGGGTGCGGACGCCGACCGACCGGTTCCACGAGTGGTTCGCCGAACGCGGCGCGCACACCCGCCACCGCGTCGAACGAGTACCGTTCGACCGGCTGAGCGGCTGGCGGTTCGAGGAGCGCACCGGCGATCTCGTGCACCACAGCGGGAAGTTCTTTTCGGTCGCGGGCCTGCGGGTCCGGACCGACCACCGCGAGGTTCCCGAGTGGACGCAGCCCATCATCGTCCAGCCGGAGATCGGCATCCTCGGCATCCTGGTGAAGGAGTTCGACGGCGTCCTGCACTGCCTGATGCAGGCGAAGATGGAGCCCGGCAACGTCAACCTCGTCCAGCTTTCCCCGACCGTGCAGGCCACCCGCAGCAACTACACCCGCGTGCACCAGGGCAGTGCCCCGCCGTACCTGGAGCACTTCATCGGCCGGCGCCGCGGCCGGGTGCTCGTCGACGTCCTGCAGTCCGAACAGGGCGCCTGGTTCCTGCACAAGCGCAACCGCAACATGGTCGTCGAGGCCGACGGTGACGTCCCGGAGCTGCCCGACTTCCGCTGGCTGACCCTCGGGCAGATCCACGAACTGCTCCACGTCGACAACCTGGTCAACATGGACTCCCGCACGGTCCTGTCCGGAATCCCGTACGCGACACCGGACATCGGCGATCCCGGCAGCGCGCTGCACGACGCCGCCACCGTGCTCAGCTGGTTCACCGAAGCGAAGTCCGAACACGAGCTGTGCCAGCACCGGCTCCCCCTTTCGGCGGTACGCGGCTGGACGAAGACCCCGGACCGGATCGACCGCCCCGACGGCCGGTACTTCAGCGTGATCGGTGTGGACGTCGAGGCCGGCAACCGCGAGGTGGCCCGCTGGAGCCAGCCGATGATCGCGCCGGCCGGGCGCGGCCTGCTCGCCTTCGTCACCAAGGAGATCGCCGGAGTCCGGCACCTGCTGGTGCAGGCCAGGACCGAGGCGGGCACGCTGGACGTCGTCGAGATGGCCCCGACCGTGCACTGCACCCCGGCCAACTACCGCGACGCCGCGCCCGGCCACCGGCCGCCGTACCTCGACTACGTGCTCGGCGTTCCCCGCCGCGCGATCCGGCACGACGTCGTGCACTCCGAGGAGGGCGGCCGGTTCTACCACGCCGAAAACCGCTACCTCGTGGTCGACGCCGGCGACGAGGTCGACCTCGCCGTGCCACCCAGCTATCTGTGGATCAGCACGGCCCAGGCGAGAGACCTGGTGCGCCACGGGAACCACTTCAACGTCGAGGCCCGCAGCCTGATCGCGGGCCTGCTGCCGTTCGGGTGACGGTGGTGTGCGCCTCCCGCCGTCCGCTCGCCTTCGGTGTCCTCGGCTGCGGTGACGTCGCCCGGCGCAGGATGTTGCCCGCGCTGGCCGTGACGCCGGAGGCGACCGTCGCCGCGGTCGCCAGCCGGTCCGCGGCGAAGGCGGCGGCGGTCGCCGCCCGGTTCGCCACGGCCGCGGTGTGCGGTTACCAGCCGCTGCTCGAACGCGGCGACGTCGAAGCCGTCTACATCGCGGTGCCGGCGGCACTGCACGCCGAGTGGATCCGGCGGGCGCTGCTCGCCGGAAAGCACGTACTGGCCGAGAAACCGCTCACCACGAGCTGCCCGGTGACCGCCGAACTGGTCGCGCTGGCCCGCTCGCTCGGGCTGGTGCTGCGGGAGAACTTCACGTTCGTCCACCACTCCCGCCACGAGTACGTGCGCGCGCTCGTGGCCGACGGCGGGATCGGCGAACTGAGGACGTTCCAGGCGACGTTCGCCGTCCCGGCCCGGCCACCCGGGGACATCCGGTTGTCCGCCGAACTCGGGGGAGGCGCCCTGCTGGACATCGGCGGCTATCCGCTGCGCGCGGCCGGCTTCTTCCTCGGCACCGAACTCGAGGTGGTCGGTGCCGTGCTGCGTCCGGACGTCCGGCACGGGGTCGACGCGGGCGGTGCCGTGCTGGCGCGCGCGCCGGGTGGGGTGACCGCGCAGCTCACGTTCGGCATCGACGACCAGTACCTCTCGGAGTACCGGCTGACCGGCAGCACGGGCCGGATCAGCGTGGAGCACGCGTTCACGACCCCGGCGACGCTCGCGCCCGTCGTGGTGCTCGACCGGGCAGGCCGCAGCGAACGACGGGTCCGGCCGGCCGAAGACCAGTGGAGGGCGGCGATCCGGGCGTTCACCCGGGCCTGCCGGAGCGGCGGTGGCGACGACCGGGTGATCACGCGTCAGGCGGCGTTGCTCGACGACGCCCGTGAGGCCGCTTCATCGAGGGGGAGGCTGTCATGACCGACCGGAAGGCCCGGATCCTGGACGAAGTCCGGGCGTACCACGTCGAAGCCGGGGCGTCCGAGTTCGTTCCCGGGGTGACGCCGATCCTCTCGTCGGGGGCCGTGCTCGACGCCGAGGACCGCGTCGCACTCGTCGAGGCCGCGCTGGACCTCAGGATCGCCGCCGGGGCGACGTCCCGGAAGTTCGAGCGCGAGTTCGCCGGCGTGTTCGGGCTGCGCAAGGCACACCTGACGAACTCCGGGTCGTCGGCCAACCTGCTCGCCCTCACCGCGCTGACCTCACCCCGGCTCGGCGACCGCCGCCTGGTGCCCGGCGACGAGGTGGTGACGGTCGCCGCGGCGTTCCCCACGACGGTCAACCCCATCGTCCAGAACGGCCTGATCCCGGTGTTCGTCGACATCGAGCTCGGCACCTACAACACGACCGCGGAGCGGGTCGCCGCGGCGATCGGCCCGCGGACCAGGGCGATCATGATGGCGCACGCGCTGGGCAACCCCTTCGAAGCGGCCGAGATCCGCGCGCTGGCCGACGAACACGGTCTCTTCCTCGTCGAGGACAACTGCGACGCCGTCGGGTCCACCTACCGCGGCCGGCTGACCGGCACCTTCGGCGACCTGGCCACCGTGAGCTTCTACCCGGCCCACCACATCACCACCGGCGAAGGCGGCTGCGTGCTCACCGGCGACCTCGGCTTGGCGCGGATCGTCGAGCAGCTGCGCGACTGGGGCCGGGACTGCTGGTGCGAGCCGGGGGAGGACGACACCTGCGCCCGCCGCTTCGGTTTCCAGCTCGGCACCCTGCCCCGGGGTTACGACCACAAGTACATCTTCTCCCACGTCGGCTACAACCTGAAGTCCACCGACCTGCAGGCGGCGCTCGGGCTCAGCCAGCTGCCGCGGATCGGCGCGTTCGGCGCCGCCCGCCGGCGCAACTGGGCGCGTCTGCGCGACGGGCTCACCGGCCTGCCCGGTCTCCTGCTCCCGGAACCCACCCCCCACAGCGATCCCAGCTGGTTCGGCTTCGTCCTCACCGTGCTCGCGGACGCGCGGTTCACGGCCGGCGAGCTCACCGGGTTCCTGGAGAGCCGGGGCATCCGGACGCGCCGGTTCTTCAGCGGCAACCTGACCCGGCACCCCGCCTACCTCGACGTCCCGCACCGGCTGGCCGGCACGCTGGTCAACTCCGACATCGTCACCGAACGCACCTTCTGGATCGGCGTCTACCCGCAGCTCACCACGGTGATGATCGACTACGTGATCGACTCGATCAGGGAGTGCGTGTGCGATTCCGACCGCTGAGGGTGCCGGGGAGCTTCCTGCTCATCGGCGACCGCGTCGCCGATGCCCGCGGTCACTTCGTCGAGGCCTACCGCCACGACGAAGTGACCGCCCACACCGGTATCGAGTTCGAGCTGGCCCAGGTGAACGTCTCGGTTTCGCGGAAGGACGTCCTTCGGGGAATCCACGCGACCCGGCCGCCCGGCCAGGTGAAGATCGTGACCTGTCACCGCGGTGCGATGCTGGACGTGGTGGTCGACATCCGCCGTGGTTCGCCCACCTACGGCGAGCACGCCAAGGTGGTGCTCGAACCCGGGAGCGGCCGGTCCGTCCTCATCGGACCCGGCCTCGGCCACGGTTTCCTGGCGCTGGCCGACGACACCTGCGTCGGCTATCTCTGCTCGACGCAGTACGAGCCGGGAACCCAGCTCGACATCGACCCGTTCGATCCGGAGCTCGCCGTCGACTGGGGCGCGCGGGACCGCCTGGTGCTGTCCGAAAAGGACCGCAACGCACCCCGGCTCGCCCAGCTGGCCGAGACCGGGCTGCTCCCGGCGTACCGGGAACTGCCGTCCGTGCCATGACCGGCCTCCGCCCGAACTTCGTCCCAGCCGGGAGGACACCATGAGCGACTGCCGGATCTGCGGCGGCGTCGTCACGCCGTTCTTCGACTTCGGGCGCCAGCCGATGTCCGATGCGTTCCTCACCCCGGAGGAACTGCCGGACGAGTTCTTCTTCCGGCTCGAGGTGGGGGTCTGTGGGTCCTGCACGATGGTCCAGCAGCTCGAAGAACTGCCGCGGCGGCGCATGTTCCACGAGCGCTACCCGTACCGCTCGTCGGGTTCGGCGTTCATGCGCCGGCACTTCAGGCGAGCCGCGCGCGAGCTGGTCGCCGGCCTGCCGGGCCCGGACCCGCTGGTCGTCGAGATCGGCTGCAACGACGGTGTGCTGCTCCGCTCGGTCCGGGACGCGGGTGTGCGCCACGTCGGTGTCGAACCGTCGGCCGGGGTCGCCCGGGTCGCCCGGGACGCGGGGCTGCGGGTGCGTGCCGAGTTCTTCGACGAGTCCTCGGCGGCGGCGATCCGGGCTGCCGACGGTCCGGCGGACGTCGTCTACGCGGCCAACACGATCAGCCACATCCCGTACCTGGATTCGGTGTTCCGCGGCGTCGACACGCTGCTGGGGCCGGACGGCACCTTCGTCTTCGAGGACCGGCACCTGGGGGAGATCCTCCGGGCCAACGCCTTCGACCAGATCTACGACGAGCACTTCTACCTGTTCAGCGCCACGTCGGTCCAGGCAGTCGCGGAGCGCTTCGGCTTCGTGCTGGCCGGGGTGCGGCAGCTGGACGTGCACGGCGGTGCCGTGCGCTACACGCTGGCCCGCGCCGGCCGGCGGGAACCGGCACCCGCGGTCGCCGAGCTGGTGGCGCGCGAACGAGCGGACGGGCTCGCGGACCCGGCGACCTTCGCGACGTTCGCCGGCTCGGTGAAGCAGATCCGCGAAGACCTGGTGGGGCTGCTCGGGGAGCTGCGCGCGCAGGGGCGCACCGTGGTCGGCTACGGGGCGACGGCCAAGAGCGCGACCGTGACCAACTACTGTGGCATCGGACCGGACCTGGTCGGGTTCGTGTGCGATTCGACGGTCGCGAAGCAGGGGCTGCTCACTCCCGGCGCGCACCTCCTCGTGCGTCCCCCGGCCGCGTTCGCCGATCCCTACCCGGACTACGGCCTGCTGTTCGCCTGGAACCACGCGGCCGAGATCATGGCCAAGGAGCATGCCTTCCGGGCCGCCGGTGGGCGGTGGATCCTCTACGTCCCGGGTGTTCACGTGGTGTGAGCGGCCGGTCGCTGGGCACGCATCCGGTGCAGGGCTTCGTCGATCGTCGCGAAGCGGACACCCAGCACCCGGCGGGCCCGTGCGTTGGACACCGAGAGGTTGCGGGCATAGGGCCGATCGCCCGGGGTGACGTGGTCGGCGAGCTTTCCTCCGGGCAGCGGCATTCCGGTCAGCCCGAAGGCCTCGGCGACGCGTTCACCGAGTGCGTGGGGTGAGAGCGCGGTCGAGCCGGCCGCGTGCAGGATCCCCGTCGGCCGCCGGGCCGCGATGCTCCGGAACGCCGACGCGAGGTCGTCGATGAACGTGGGCGTGATCAGCGTGTCGGTGAACAGCGGGCCCACGCTTCCCTCGGCCAGGCCGCGCAGCAGCCGCCGGACCAGGTCCTCCTTCGCGGGGAACGCGGCGCGGAACGGGAACGACGGGCGGAGGATCAGATGCTCGCCGCCCGCCGAGCGCACCTCCTCCTCCGCCCAGGCCTTCGTGCGGCCGTACCAGTCCCGCGGGTTCACGGCGTCCTCTTCGGTGTAGCTGCTGTCCTTGGTGCCGTCGAACACGTAGTCCGTGGAGACGTGCACCAGGTAACGGCCGTGCCGCCGGCACGCCGCCGCGACGTTCCTGGTGCCGAGGACGTTCACGCGGTAGCACGGGCCGCCGAGATCGCCGCGTTGGCGCCAAGCGGCGGCCGTGTCCGTGAAGGCGGCGAAGTGCACGATCGTGCCCGCCGCGCAATCGCCGGTCGCCCGGTCGACGGCGGCGGCGTCGGTGATGTCGCAGCCCAGTGGCCACCAGCCGAGCTCCGGGGTCAGTTCCCGGACGCGCGATCCGACCAGGCCGGTCAGTCCGGTCCCGGCGAAGCTCGGCTCAGCCCGCGGAGACACGCTCGAGGTAGGCGGTGATCTCGTCCGCGGCCCGCGCCCCGCCACCGGCTTCGCGGATCTCGGCCCGCATCGCGCGGACGCGGGCCCGGGTCGCGTCGTCGCCGTCGAGCTTGCGGACGAGGGCGGCGACCGACTCCGCCGTCACCTCGCCGGGTTCGAGGGCGTACCCCAGTCCCAGCTCCGGCACGCGCCGCGCGGTGGGCTCGGCTTCGGCGGAGTGCGGGGCGACGATCAGCGGGCAGCCGTGGTACAGCGCCTCCATCAGCGTGCCCGTCGCCCCGTGCGTGACGCACACCCGCGCGTGTTCGAGCACCGCGAGGTGGGAGATCCACTGGTGCACCTCGACGTTGGGCGGCAACGGGCCCAGCGACGCCGGATCCAGCTCCCGGCCGACCGACATCACCACGTGCCACGGGGTCCCGGCGAAGGCCGCGGCGCACTCGCGGAAGAACTCCGAACGCCGGTTGTGCGTCGTGCCCAGGGAAACGAGGGCGACCGGCGCGCCGCCGGCCGGTGGGTCCCAGCGTTCGGCCAGGCGATCGCGGGTGAAGGACGGGCCGACGAACGCGAACCGGTCGTCGAACGTGTCGGCCGCGACCTGGAACGCCCGGGGCACGAACACCACGTTGAAGTCCTCGATCGCGTCCCAGAACCGCCGGATGGGCTGCCGGATCCCGTACATCGCCAGCACTTCCGTCATCTTCGCCCGGAAGTCGTCCAGCTCCGCGGGATGGCGGTACCCGGCGGTCTCCCAGATGGCGTCGAAGATCGAGTAGTGCTCGTTCGCGGCGAGGATCGGGTACAGCCGGACCGCCGGCCGCCGCCACCGGGCGGCCAGCAGCCGCCCGGCGATGAACGGGAAGACGTCGTAGACGACCAGATCGGGCGGGTCGTCACCGAGCTGGTCCTCCGCCGCCTCGAGCAGCGCCAGGTTTTCCGCGAGGTACAGCAGGTGCATCCGCGTTTCGGCGTCGGCGCCCTCGATGATCGCCGGTACGTCCGAATCGGCGATCTCCGAGCCGTAGCGCAGAGCCCGCGCACCCGCCTTCTCCACCGCGCCCGTGAACTCCTCGGTGGTCACGTAGCTGACCCGGTGGCCACGGGCGGTCAGTTCGGCGACGACGGCCAGCGACGGGTAGACGTGACCGTGCCCCGCGACGTTGACGAAGGCGATGTGCTGCGGTCTCGGCATGACGGCTAACCACCCACGGCGGCCACGTAGTCGTCCCGCAGCTCCATCGCGCGCTCCCAAGCGGACCAGGTGATCTCCTTGTCGTCGAGCCGGGCCTCGACCACTTCGAGCGCGGCCTGCCAGCCGGCGCCGAGGTCGGGGGCCTGCTCGCGGCCGTCGAACGTGTAGGTGAACAGCAGCTTGCAGCCGCCGTGGCCGTCGTCGGTCAGTTCCCACCGGAGGACTTCACCGCTCCACGTGTACTCGAGCAGGTGCGGCGGCTCGACGACGGTCATCTGGCCCTTGGTGACGGTGTCGGCGCTGTTCTCCAGGCCGAGGCGCTGCTTCGCCTCGTCGGTCATGTCGAACTTGATCTCCGCGCCGGGGGTCAGGTCGAACGTGACGGCGGCGGGGAACCAGGCCAGCAGTTCGTCCCGCTCGGTGAGCGTGCGCCAGACCCGCGCGGGCGGGTGGGCGAGAGTGCGCTCGAAGCGCAGCGCCAGGCGGTCGTCCTCGGTGGAGTTCACGGTGCCAAACACGAGCTCGGGTTCCCTTCGAGTGGACGGCGTCCGGCCGGGCCGGCCGGACGGGGGTAGGGCGCGACCCCGAGTATAACAGCAAGGGAATATAGCTGGCACGGCATCTATCGCGACGCTCCGCGTCCGGCCGCCGGGACGCCCAGGAGACCAGCCCAGAACGAATACCGGTGCTCCGCCGCGAAGTCCACCCGCCGGACGGCGCCGGGATCGGGCGCCAGTGACTGGACGTATCGATTCCGGGTGTCGAACGGTGGCCACCACGGCGACCGTCCACCGTTCGGGTCGCCGGTGTGCGCGAACCGCGTCCAGTACGCGATCATCTGGTCCGACAGCCGCCGCTGGGCGGGGTCGAGCGGGTCGTTGTACGTGATCGCGAAGAGGTACGGCAGCTCCATCGTGTGCCCGGCGCGGATCACCGCGGGCCGGTCGAGCCCGACGAAGAACGGGGCCGCTCCGTCGGCGAACTCGTAGGCGTGCACCGGCACCTGCCTGGCCAGCAGCAGATCGGTTTCGAGGGTCGGCTTCGCCCAGGAGGAGTCGGTCTGCAGCGCGGCCAGCGTCGCCGCCGCGCAGGCGTCGGCGGCGCACGGGTACTCCGCCCGGACCCGCTCGGCCAGCGGACCGAACGCGGCGTCGGTCTGCTGCACGTAGTCGTCGTGGGTGGTCGGGCGCTGGAACAGCCGCTCGGCCCAGCCGATCATGAACGACTGCTCGTCGTGGTTCATCCCGGTGAGCACCGGCACGCGGGTGAAGGCGCCGTCGGCGAGAGCTTTCGCGGGCTCGCGCGGCAGGAAGGGGCCACCGAACACCGGCGCCCAGCCCACCCCCTGGTCGTTCGCGGCCAGGAGCGTCGTCACCGGGATCCGCCGCAGGCACGCGGCGGTGTCCGGGCCGGCGCAGCCGAGCTCGGCCGCGATGGCCTCGCCCTGCCGCTCGGATTCGGGACGCGCCCGGGACACGGTCGCCTCCGGCAGGGGCGAGGAGACCCCGCACGGCCAGCTCTGGACGACCACCCGCCGGAACAGGCCGGCCGCCGACGGCGAAGCGAGCTGCGCGCAGATGCTGTCGCCGCCGGAGGACTCCCCGACGAGCGTGACGTTGCCCGGGTCGCCGCCGAACGCGGCCGCGTTGCGCCGCACCCAGCGCAGCGCCGCCCGCTGGTCCTGGAGGCCGAAGTTGCCCGACAGCTCGCCCGCGGGATCGTCGTCGAGCGCCGGGTGATCGAGGAACCCGAAGGGGCCGAGCCGGTAGTTGACCGTCACGACGACGACGTCGCCTTTCGTCGCGAGCGGCGCGCCACCGTAGTTGGCGCCCGCGCCGAACACCAGGCCGCCCCCGTGCAGCCACACCATGACCGGGCGCCGGCCGCGGTCGGTGCGAGGCGTGGTGACGTTGAGGTACAAGCAGTCCTCGCTGGTACTGGGCACGCTCATGGGGTTGCCGGGGGAGTCCTGCGGGCAGGCGTTGCCGGGCCGCGTCGCGTCGCGCGGAGCGGTCCACGGCGCCGGCGGGCGCGGTGCCGTCCAGCGCAGCGGGCCGACCGGGGGCGCGGCGTACGGGATTCCCGTGAACTCGAGGTGGTCGGCGTGGACGGTTCCGGTCACCGGCCCGGCATCGGTCCGCGCGACCGCGGCCGAGGACGCCGCGGACGCCGTCGGGACGAGGAGCGTGGCCAGCACCGGCAGCCCGGCGGCGAGTGCGCGGAGGCGCGATCTGTCCATGGCCTCGATGTCCTTCCCGGTCGGATACGGCGGTCAGGCGGTGCGCACACCCGCGAACACGCCGGTCGTGAACGGGGGGCCCGGGACGAACCCGCTCGTGCACCCGGCCGCGGTGAACGCTGCCACGTAGTCCTCGCGGGTGAACGGCGTGTGCAGGTGGGTCTCGGTGAAGTGCTCGATGCCGTCCGGGTCGGCGACCAGGCAGTGGATTTCCATCCGCGTCGTGCCGTTCTGCCGGACGGTGCGCGACACGCGGGTGATGGCACGGTCGCCGTCCCGGACGACGTCGCAGCCGACGTAGCGGTCGATGTAGCGCTCCGGGAACCACCACGGTTCGACGACCAGGACCCCGCCGGGATGCAGGTGTGCCGCCATCCGCCCGATCGTCGCGGTGAGCTCCGCGGTCGTGCGCATGTACCCGATCGATCCGAAGAGGCAGGTCACCGCGTCGAACCGCCGGTCGAGTGTGAAGTCCCGCATGTCCAGCGCGTGCACGAGCACGTCGGGCAGCTTCTCCTTGGTGATCGCGAGCATGCTGGGGGACAGCTCGAGGCCTTCGACGTCGGCGAAGTGCTCCCGCAGGGTCCGCAGGTGCTCGCCGGTGCCGCTGGCGACGTCGAGCAGCGACGTCGCGCCGGGATGGCGGGTACGGACCAGATCGGCGACCGCGAGGGCTTCGGCGTGGTAGTCCTTGCCCCGCGCGCGGTAGATCAGGTCGTAGACGGCGGCGAGCTTGTCGAACACGGTCACTCCTGCCTGCGCCGGGCGGCCACCAGCATGTAGCTCGGTTCGGAAACGGCGAGGCAGTCGCGGAAGACGGTCTGGAACTTCGCCACCATTTCTTCGCCGTAGAGCTCGGTCAGTTCGGCGCGCTGGCGGTCGACCTGCTCGATCATCCGGACGTGGTGCTGGGCCGTGGGCACGGTGATGTCCAGGTACTCCTGGGGGTCGAAGCCCGATTCCCGCAGCAGGGTGAAGTACCGCGCGAGCGGCAGCAGGTCGCCGTTGAGGGTGAACCGGCGATACTCCTCGACGATCTCGAGCCTGCGGCCGGTCAGCGGCACCCGCTCGTAGAAGTCGGTCAGGGCCAGCCGGCCGCCCAGGCGCAGCACCCGGGCCAGCTCCCGGAACACGACGCCGCGGTCGGGCATGTGCACCAGCGACTCGATGGCGAGGACCGCGTCGAACGAGCCGTCCGGATAGGGCAGGTCCGCGGCGTCGACGAGGTCGAACGACACCTTCGCGGCCAGCCCGGCGGCTTCGGCGCGGGTGCGGGCCGCCTCGATCAGCGCTTCGCTGGTGGCGATGCCGACGACCTGCGCGCCGGTCCGCTCCGCCAGGCGGAGCGCGGGACCGCCGAGGCCGCAGCCGACGTCGAGCACCCGCACGGCCTCTCCGAGCCGGTCGAGCACGAGATCGGTCAGCCGGTCGGTCGCCTCGGCGATCGAGGCCGGGTCGTCGGGTGCGGTCCAGTATCCGAAGTGGACGTTCACGCCGGCGAGCCGGGTGATGAGCGGGATCGCGGCGTTGTAGAAGGCCGCGACGTCCTCTTTGGCCGGTGTGTACGGGACGGTCATGCGTTAACCTCCGGACAGTCCCGGTGTCGCCGAATAACTTTCAATTACTATAGTGAAATTGCCGGAAAGGTCAACCTGTCACCCGATGCGTTCGCCGAGCCGCGCCTCGAGCGCGTCGGCTGCGGCGGCCGCGCCGCCCGCCCCGCGGACGCACCGGCCCATCTCTGCCGCGCGCCGGCGCATGGGCTCGTCGGCGAGTGTCGCGGAAACGGCGTCGCGCAACCGTTCTCCGTCGTCCTCCCCGAAGGGCAGCAGCACGCCGAGGCCCAGCTCCGCGACGCGGCGGGCGACGGGCATCGCGTCCGGGGACTGCGGGGCGACGACCAGGGGCAGGCCGTGGCCGAGTGCCTGCATCACCGTGCCGACCCCGCCGTGGGTGACGCAGGCCGCGCTGTGCGCCAGCACGGCCTGGTGCGACACCCAGTTGTGCGCCTCGACGGACGGCGGCAGCGGCCCCAGCGCCGCGGCGTCCACCCACGGCCCCAGCGAAAGTACGGTGTGCCAGGGCATCGCGCCGAACGCGGTGGCGCAGTTGCGGAAGAAGTCCGGCCGGTCGCCGAAGGTCGCCCCGAGGGACACCAGCACCACCGGCGGTCCCGGGCGCGGCGGCGTCCAGTCGCCGAGCAGGCCGCCGTCGTCTTCGCCGGGGCCGGCGAAGACGAACCGGTCGTCGAAGCTCGGCCCTTCGACCTGGAACTCCCGGGGGATGAACACGACGTTGAAGTCGTCGATGGCGTCCCAGAACTCGTCGAGGTCCTGGGTGACGCCGAAGTCGTCGAGCAGGCTCCGCAGCGCGGCGGCGAACCGGCCGAAGGTCAGGGGTTCGGCGAAGCCGGCCTCGGCGACGACCGCGCGGGAGTAGGAGAACCTCTCGTTGGAGGCGAATCCGGCGTGCAGCCTCGCGGAAGGACGGCGCCAGCGGGTGGCCAGCAACCGCCCGGCGATGAACGGGAAGGAGTCGAAGACCACCATGTCGGGTGGGGCATCCGCGAACCGTGCCTCCGCCGCCTGCCGGATGGCGTCGTTCTCCTTGAGGTAGAACAGGTGCCCGGTGGCGCCGTCGTCGGCTGCCTCCAGTACTTCGGCCGGGTTCACCGACGCCATCGGGGACGTGTAGAGCACCGGCTCGGCGCCGGCGGCGGCGATCGTCGGCGCGAACTCGGCCGAAGTCACGTAGTGGACGCGGTGCCCGCGGCGGGCCAGCTCCGCGATCGCCGGCAGGGACGCGTGGACGTGGCCGGCGGCCGCGACGTTGAGGACGAGGATCTCGTACGCCATCGGGACTCCGTCCGGCAGAGGTGGTCCGAGAGCCAAAAAGATAATCTAACATATAGTTATCTGGGGGTGGTGCTCGTGCCCGGCGCTCCGCGGAAGCCGTTCCGGTTCGGTGTCGTGCTGTTCTCCGCGACCTCGCGCGCCGACTGGGTGGGCAAGTGCCGGGCCGCCGAGTCGCTCGGGTACGACGTGCTCAGCGTCCCGGACCACCTCGGGCTGGCCGCCCCGCTCCCGGCGCTCGTGCTCGCCGCCGAGGCCACCCGGCGGCCGCGGGTCGGCACCTACGTGCTGAACACCTCGTTCCACCATCCGGCCGGGCTGGCGCGCGACGCCCAAGCCGTGCAGCGGCTGATCGACGACCGGCTCGAGCTCGGGCTCGGCACGGGGTACGTCGAAGCGGAGTTCGCGGCCGCCGGCCTGCGGCTTGGCTCGCCGGCCGAACGGTTCGGCCGGCTCGCCGGAACGGTCGCCGAGGTCTCGGCCCTTCCGTCGCCGCCGCGGCTCCTGCTCGGCGGGGACGGTCGCCGGGTGCTGCGGCTGGCCGCCAAGACGGCCGACGTGGTGAGCTTCCTGGGGACCCGCCCGGGGCCGGCCGGCCGGCGGGTCCTGGTGGACGCGGCCGAGCTGGCCACACGGGCGGCATTCGTCCGGCGGACCGCGGGAGCCCGGGACCCCGAGCTCAACGTCCTGGTCAAGCACGTGGTGCTGACCGGGGACCGGCGGGCGGCCGCCGGGAGCCTCCGCCGCTTCGGTCCCGACCTGACGCCGGATCAGCTACTGGCGGTGCCCACCCTCTGCGTCGGCACCGCCGCGGAGATCGCCGAGCAGCTCCGGCGGGTCCGGGCCGAAGCGGGATTTTCCTACGTCACCGTGCCGGAGTCGTCGATGCGCTCCTTCGGCCGGGTGATCGAGCGACTCGGCTGATGCCCCGCGACTTCGGCGCCTATCTGGTGGTGGCGGTGCTCGTCGTCGTGGTCCCGGGGCCGGACTTCGTCCTGATCGTGCGCACCGCGACGGCGTACGGCCGGCGGCCCGGGCTCCACGCCGGGCTCGGCGTGGTCAGCGGGCTGCTGGTCCAGGGGGTGGCCGCGGCGTTCGGGCTGGCCGGCCTGGTGGCCGGGTCGGCTGTGCTGTTCGACGGGGTGCGGCTGGCCGGTGCCACCTACCTCGGCTGGCTCGGCGTCCAGGCGCTCCGGTCGGCGGCGTCCTCGGCCGATGCTCCCGCGCCTGGGCGGGGGGAGGCCGGCCGCGCCTACCGCCAGGGACTGTTCACGAACGTGACGAACCCGAAGGTGCTCGTGTTCTACCTGTCCCTGCTCGCCCAGTTCGTCGACCACACGCGACCCGCGCTGCCGCAGGTGTTGGTGCTGGCGGCGGCCCACGCTGTCATCGGCCTGCTCTGGACGCTGATGGTGCTCGGCGCGGTCGGCCGCGCGCAGCGGGTGCTCGACCGGCCACGGGCGGGCCGCTGGGTGTCGGGGCTGGCCGGGCTGGCCTTCCTCGGGCTGGCCCTGCGGCTGGTGCTGACCGGCGGCCTGGCCTGAGCCGCCGCTCAGTCAGTCGGGGAAACTGGCCGAGGAAATCAGTCGAGGAAATCGGGAACGGCGAGGCCTCGTCCCTCGGCTTCGGCCACCTCCTGTACCAACGCGGCGACGGCGAGGTCGAGAACGCCGAGGCCGAACGGGGAGAAGACGGTCACCGCGGTCGCGTCCCTCGCCGGGGCCCGGGTGCCGTCGAGGTGCTCGCCGAGGGTGCCGTGGAGGAACCCGCGGCCGCCGCTGAGCTTTTCGGCCAGGTGGACCGACGTGTCCTCCCGGCAGACGTGGTCCACGTCGTCGACCACGTTGCGGCAGGTGAGCAGCGACCGCGGCGTCAGGTCCCGCAGTGACACGTGGAGCACGAGCGTGCCGGGGACACAGCTGTCGAGCCCGGTGTGCGGGCGGGCGGCGGTGGTCGCGAACGAGACGAGCCGGTGTGCGGCGAGCGCGGTTGCGGGGTCCGCGGCTTCGGCCACGGCCAGCCGCGGCCACTCCGAGGCGCAGCGCGCGGCGAACTCGGCGCAACGCCGCGCGTCGAGGTCGAACAAGGTCACCGCACGCAGACCGGGAAGCACGAGCCGGAGGAACCGGAGGACCTCGAAGTTGATCACCCCGCAGCCGATCAGCGCCACCCCGTCGTCGGGTCGCGGCCCGGTCAGCGTGGCGGCCGCCAGCGCCGCGCTCGCTCCGGTTCTGCGCGCCGAGATGAGCGACGCCTCGACGAGGTGCTCGGGCCGCCCGGTCCGCGGCGAGTTCGTCACGATCACCGCGCTGGCGCGGTCGAGCCCGTCCGCCAGGTTGCCGGGGAACGACGCGACCCACTTCATCCCGGCGACCGGCCGCTCGCCCCCGAGGTAGCCGGGCAGGCTGATGATCCGGTCGCGGGGCGAGCCGGGGAATCGCAGGAACACCGAATGCGGCAACGAGGTGTGCCCGGCGCGGTGGGTCAGGTAGGCGGCGCGGACCGCCGCCAGCACGGCCGCCTCACGGCCGGTCAGGATCGCGTCGACGTCACGGCGCCTCAAGATCAGCATCGCTGGTCACGTCCAGGTGCCGTTCCAGCGCGTCGAGGCGTTCCGACCAGAGCAGCCGGTACGGCTCGAGCCACCGGTCGAGCGCGACCAGCGGCTCCGGCTGCAGCTCGTAGATCCGGCGCTGGGCATCCCGGCGCGCTCGGACGAACCCCGCGTCGCGCAGGACCTTGAGGTGCTTGGACGTACCGGGCTGGGACAGCCCGAGCTGTTCCACCAGCTCGCTCACGGGGCGCGGGCGTTCGAGCAGCAGTTGCAGGATGTCGCGGCGAGCAGGCTCGGCCAAGACGGCGAAGGCATTGGCCATGTCCCGAGGATAACCGCTGAGGGAGGCCGCCGCGACGGAGTGGCGTGCGCATCACGGCCGCCCGGGCGGGGAGAACTCCACCCCGTCCTCGGCGTAGCCGGCCAATGCCGAGCCGACGTCGATCCCGCGGGCGCGCACCCAGGCGTCGTCGTAAAGCGTGTCGGCGTACTTCGCGCCGTCGTCCGGGCAGACGCAGACCGACAGCCCCGGGTCGCGCCCCTCGGCCAGTTGCGCGAGGCAGGCCGCGACGGCCGCACCGCTCGACCCGCCGACCCGTAGCCCCGCTTGGGTCGCGAGCAGCCGGCAGACGGCCACGGCGTCCGCGTCGGCGACCGCGGCCACCTCGTCGAGGTTGCCGGGGCGGACGAACTGCGAAGGACGGCTCGCGCCGTGGCCGTCGAGGTGCCGGGGGTGCGCCGGTCCGCCCAGGGCCACGGAGCCGACCGCGTCGACGCCGACGATCCGCGGCGGCCGGTCCGGGCGCGCGGCACGCAGGAAGGCGGCGATTCCCGCGACGGTGCCGCCGGTGGATGCCGCGACGAAGACGTGGTCGGGTGCCGGGCCGGTATCGGCCAGTATCTCGGGGCCGGTGCCGGTGAAGTGCGCGGCCGGGTTGGCCGGGTTGCCGTACTGGTTGGTCCAGTGGGCACCGGGCACGCTGTCGACCAGCGCGGCGACGAGCGCGATCCGGTCGGCGAGGAAGCTGCCCGTGCGGTCGGCTCGCCCGGCGGTCTCGATCCGGGCGTGAAAACGCCGCATCAGCGCCAGGTTGTGGGCGGAGGCCCGCGGATCGACCACGGCGACGAACTGGTGGCCACGCAGGTGACAGAGGGCGGCGAGCGCGGCGCCGAGGTTGCCGGAGGTGGACTCCACCACGGTCAGGCGCTCGCCGGGGTAGGCCATCTCGAGCGAGCGAAGCAGGCTGTAGGCGGTGCGGTCCTTGACGGAGCCGAGCGGGTTGAGCCCCTCGAGCTTGAGCAGGACGCTCCGGTCGGTCCCGCGGAACCTGAGCCGGACCCGGACCATCGGCGTGCGGCCGATCCGGCCGGTGAGCTCCGCCCAGTCGCGCGGGAGCGAGCGGGCCGGCTCCGCGGCCACCGTCGCGCTTCCGGGGTTGCCCATGCGGCCTCCGGGTGCCGGGAGAAGGTGATCAGACGGCGAGCATCATGCGCTGTCCGGGCAGGTCGCAGCCTTGTTGCGCCAGAGTAGATACTCTAACATATAGCAAACGCGGGGTTCCTGAGTCACCGCGACCGAGGAAGTGCCCATGTTCGAGAGGTTCACCGGTGACGCCCGGCGTGTGGTGTTCCTGGCTCAGGAGGAGGCCAGGGCACTCGGCCATGGCCGGTGCGGGCCGGAACACCTGCTGCTGGGGCTGATCGGCGTCGGTGACGGGCTCGCCATCCTGGTACTCGGCATCGAGCCGGCCCGTGCGCGCGAACAGGTCGCGCGGCTCGGAATGCGCAGCGCGCACCCGCCCCGGCACGTCCCGTACGCCGAGCACACGCAGGTGATCCTGACCCGGTCGCTGTTCGAAGCGTTGCGGCGCGGGCATTCCCAGGCGGGCACCGAGCATCTCCTGCTCGGGTTGCTTGACGGCTCGGAGGTCGTCGCGAAGCTACTGACCCGGCTCGGGGCCGATCCCGGAGGGCTGCGCGAGCGGCTCCAGCTGGTGCTGGCCGGAAACGTCGCGCAGAAGGCCGGAGCCGACCCGGCCGCCGGCGCAGCAGTCGAGGGAGTGCACATGTTTGAGAGGTTCACCGACCGCGCGAGGCGGGTGGTCGTTCTGGCTCAGGAAGAGGCCAGGA